>JAENWF010000167.1 GCA_016650215.1 Thermoanaerobaculia bacterium | reverse complement strand
CTGCACATCAATCCGCAGTGGGCACCTGACGGCGCATCGATCTACTTCATCGCGAATCCCGAAGGCATCCCGGACATTTACCGCTACACGCTCGCGGGCGGCAACATCGCGCGTGTGACTTCGGTGCAGACCGGCATCTCCGGCATCACCGACATGTCGCCGGCGCTATCGGTCGCCTCTAAGAGCGGCGACATCGCGTTCTCGCTCTTCGAGGACGACAACTACAACATCTACACGATCCCGGCATCACGCAACACCGGGACAGTGGCGGCCGAAGTTCCGTCCGGCACGCCGCGCGCCGCGATCCTCCCGCCCCTTCGCGCTTCGGGATCGGAGATCACGACCTACCTCAACACTCCCGAGCAGGGTCTGCCGCCGGCGAACGTGAACTTCGAGGAGCGGCGTTATGACCCATCTCTCCGCCTCGCCTACCTCGGACCTCCGACAATCGGCGCAACGGTCGGCGGCGATTACAACGCGGTCGGCGGCACCGTCGCCGCCTACTTCAGCGACATCCTCGGCCAGCACAACGTCGGCGTCAGCTTCCAGGGCGGCGGTGGTGCGAGCTCGAACATCGCAGACCAGCTCGCCGGCAGCGTCTTCTATCTCAACCAGAAGAACCGCGTGAACTGGGGCGGTGAGCTCGTTCACGTCCCCTACATCACCCCGTACTACAACATCACGACGGAAGTGATCAATCTCGACGGACAACTCGTCAACGCCGACGTCTACGAAGAGATCCGCCAGATTGAGACCTTCACGAACGTGACCGGCGTGACGCAGTATCCGTTCAGCCAGACGCGGCGCGTCGAGGCGCAGGCCGGCTTCCAGCGCTACGCCTCGAAGTCGGAGGTCGAGCGCTTCTTCAGCGTGGGCGGACAGATCGTCGGCCGCGATACCAACGAGCTCGGCGGCGGCTTCACCGTGAATCTCTGGACCGCATCGACCGCATTCGTCGGCGACAGCTCGACGTACGGATTCGTCTCGCCGATCCGCGGCACCCGGTATCGCTATGAAATTGAAGCGCTGCGCGGCGATCTGAACTTCCAGACCGGACTCGCTGACTGGCGCAAGTATTTTTACAAACGTCCATTCACTCTCGCCGTCCGCGGGCTGCATTACGGTCGTTACGGTGAAGACGCGGAGAGCGGACGCCTTCGCGATCTCTACCTCGGCCAGGGATCTCTGGTGCGCGCATACGAATCCTATTCATTCAATCCCGCGCTCGAGTGCGGAACACAAGCGGAGGGCTGCCCGGTGTTCGATCGCCTCGTAGGATCGAAATTGCTCACCGGAAGTGTCGAGGTTCGCGCGCCGCTCCTCGGCACGCCGGAGTTCGGTCTCATCAGCGCGTCGTTCCTGCCGACCGAGATCTTCGCGTTCGCAGACGGCGGCGCCGCCTGGACCTCCGACGAAAGCGTGACGTGGTCGTACAAGACCGGCGACACCAACGAGCGCATCCCCGTCTTCAGCGCAGGCCTCGGCCTCCGCATCCTGCTCAGCTACATCCCGATCGAGATCTGGGCAGCAAAACCGTTCCAGAGACCGAACGAGCAGATCGTGTACGGATTCAACATCACCCCTGGGTGGTGAGGGGTTAGGAACGAAGGGCGCCGCCACAGGCGGCGCCCTTCGTTATCCTGAGCCGCGTAGACGGCGAAGGATCTACTGATAGCGCTCGCGATGCACATGGCTCCGTCCTCCTGGCGCTATCAGTAGATCCTTCGCTTCGCTCAGGATACGCTTGGAACTTCGTTCAGGATTGACCTGGACCCGCGCCGATGACCCGAGACATCTCCCCACATGAATTCGAGCAGCTGGTCGAGCAGGCCCTCGACGAGCTGCCTCCGCGCTTCGCCGATCTCCTGCAGAACGTCGTGGTCGTCGTCGAGGACGAGCCGAGCGATGAAGATCTCGATGCGCTCGAGGACGATCAGAACGAGCTGCTGGGCCTCTATCGCGGCATCGCGCTTCCGAACCGGACGTTCGACATGCTCCCGGCCTTACCAGACCAGATAGCTATCTTCAGCGGTCCGATTCTGCGTGTCGCTCGGAGCCGAGCTGCCGCCGTGCGCGAGATCAGAGATACGGTTATCCATGAACTTGGGCACTATTTCGGCCTTCACGACGAAGAGATGATCTTCTGAGACGTCGCCCACGGTGCCGTCGCGGAGCCCCATGGAGACACGCGCGATCCGGCGCATCGTGTCGGGAAACGCGGCGGAAGCGGCGCGCGCGTAACGGTCGCATTCGAACTTCGAGTCGAAGTCGTTGCTCTCGAGCGCGCCAGCATGCAGCTTGATGAGCCGGCGGAAGTCGGCGATGTGCAGCATCTCGTGCTCGAGGAAGGAGAACTTCGTCAGGTAGATTCGCGGCACCGCGCTGACGGCCACGCTCGGGCGCCACCCCTTCGACGCTGACGTCACGCAGCTGCAGGTCAGCATGAAGTCGCGGAAGGTCGTGCAGCCGCCGAGTGAGCCGCGGCCGCATTCGGTGCGAACGCGGTCCGCCCCAACGACCGCGACCGCCGGCTTCGGCATGTCGAGGCGGGCATCATTCTCCGCCGCCGCACCAAGCGCTGTGAGAACAGCCAGAACCACCGCAGCGAAACGCCATGACGGATGCTTCATGCCAGCCTCCTCGACTAATTGATATGAACTGTTAGTCGGATGGCAGCGCGAAGAGTTTGCGCAAACGGGTGAGGGGTCGGTAAACGATAATGTACGGTCATGACACCGCTTGTTCACACTGTGACAGCCGCTCTGCTTTTCTTCGCCCTCCCCTCCCTCGCGCAGCAGCGTCCGGCCGAAGACGATTACGTCAGACTCCGTTACGAGATCCGCAAAGAGGACGGCAAGGTCGTGGACAGAACGCCGGACGGTCTGTCGAACATCATGCAGCTCGCGCGGATGATGCCGGGGTGGCGCGATGTCGTCGCCCAGATGATCGTCGGTGAGAAGCGGAGCGTGACGATCAGCGCCGACGAGAGCGGGGGGAAGATCCCGGCCGGACAAACGTACGTGATCGACACCGAACTTCTCGAAATCATCGATGGTCCGGCGACTCCCGCCGATCTCACCGCGCCGCCGTCCGACGCGATGCGCACGAAGTCAGGTCTCTCATACAGAGTTCTCCGCGAAGGGAGCGGCACGGAACATCCGAAGCGCCGCAGCAAGGTGCTCGTTCACTACAGCGGCTGGACCACTGACGGCCGCCTCTTCGACAGCAGTATTCTTCGTGGAAAGCCGGCCGAGTTCCGGGTTGACAATGTGATCGCTGGATGGACAGAGGGGCTTCAGTTGATGACCGCGGGAGAGCGGCGCCGGTTCTGGATTCCGGCGAAGCTGGCGTACCCGAAGGATCCGGGCAAGCCGCAAGGCACGCTCGTGTTCGATATCGAGCTGGTGGCGATCAAGTGATGCGGGAAGAACAGGCGCAGGCGCCTGTCTTCCTCTTTCTTCTGCTCGCGATCGCGGCTGCGGCGCGTTTCCTTCTGCAGATATCGCAGATGCCGCCGTACGCGGGACTCGACGAGATCTATCACGTCGCGCGGCTCGCGTTCGTGCGCGAGGCAGGACGCAATCCGCGGAGCAACGAGCCGTCGATTCCCATCTACCTCGAGCGGAGCATCCGGCAGGAGAGCGGACAGCAGCCGGCGTTCGGCGTGATCGGAGACCGCTGGCCGGAGGTTGTTGCATCGGGCGCGCGTCCCGCGGCGGTCGTTCCCGCGGAGCTCGATCGCCGCCCTGGATCCCTGACGAATTACGAGGCGCAGCATCCGTCGCTCTACTACACGCTCGCCGCGTACGCGGCAGCGCGGGGGCGAAGCGATCTCTCCGATCTTCGCGCGTGGCGGCTCTTCTCTCTCCCGTTCGCTGTGATCGCCGCCCTCGCGATCGGATGGATCGGGTGGCGGACGTCCGGGCGTGCCGGAATTCTCGCCGCGGCGGTGTTCGTCACGCTTCCGACATGGACGACGATCGTCGCGAAGGCGAGCAACGACGCACTCGCTTGCGCGCTGATGGCGATTGCCTTCGCGATCTCGCACGCCGCGCCGCGCCGCCGCGCTGGATGGATCCTCGAAGGTCTCGCCTGGGCAGCGGCGCTCGCCGGAAAACTCTACGCATGGCCGCTCTCCGCGGTGCTGCCGTTTCTCTGGTGGAAGCAGAAGGCGCCGCGCGCGCGATGGATCAGCGTGATGTCCATCGGCGCCGCCGGCTTCGCACTCACGGTCTTCGATCTCTATCACCGCACGGGCAATCCTCTCGGGCTCTTCGCGTTCGACCGCGTCGCCGACGCAGCGAAACCGGTCGCGACCGACTGGGCGACCGCATTCAAGACGATCGTGCTGACGTTCGCCTGGACGAGCGGCCCCCACTGGAACGCGCTGACCGCGACGGGACTTGCGCTCTTCATGCTACCCCTCATCGTGCTCGCGGTGATCGGTGTCATCCGAACGCCTCGCTCGTCGCTGGCGATCGTCTGGGTGACGGCGCTTCTCTTCGCGTTCGCACAAAGCGTGAAGTTTGCCGCGTACCTGCGGAGCGCGCGCGTTGCGGGGCTTTCGCTTCCGGCCGGCGGCAAAGAAGGCTGGTACTGGTACACGCTCGCGCCGGTCTTTGCCGGTGTGTTGCTCGCGGTGATCCTGCGAAAACGATGGATCGCAGTGGCGTTCGTCGCGTGGGTTCTGTTGTGGGATGTGATGCTCACGGAAAACGCACTCTTTCGCGACTATCGTGGAGTGACGTCACCTGCCGCGCGTTCCGCTCTCGTGCGATGGGGCAGCTCAGGACGCGTGGGCGCCGACATGGCGATCGGGCCGTGGTCGGGAGGGGCAATCGCGCTACGAGGAATTCACGTACTCGCGCTGATCGCGATTGTCTCGTTGCCGCAAAAGGAACGAAAAGCCGCCGGCTGAAGCCGGCGCCACG
>JAENWF010000166.1 GCA_016650215.1 Thermoanaerobaculia bacterium | reverse complement strand
GCGAATGCTGCCACGAGCCATGCATGACGTGGCGCCGGCTTCAGCCGGCGGCTTTCCGTTCCCTCCTGCGAACCGCGCCACCCCGGCTATCATCCCCTTTCCATGGCCGGCAAACTTCTGGTGGTTGGGACACCGCTGGGCAACCTCTCCGACTTTCCTCCGCGCGCTGTTGACGCGCTGAAGTCGGCCGCCACGATCCTCTGCGAGGACACACGCCACTCGCGCAAACTGCTCACCCACTTCGGCATAGAAAGACCGCTCGAAAGCCATCACGATCACAACGAGGACGAGACCGCGGCGCGTGTCATCGCGCGCATCGAAGGCGGCGAGACCATCGCGCTGATCAGCGATGCCGGCATGCCGGTGATCTCCGATCCCGGTTACCGTCTGGTGCGCGAGGCGAGAAAGCGCGGCATCATCGTCGAGCCGGTTCCCGGTCCGGTCGCCGCTGTGATCGCACTCGCTGCGAGCGGCATCCCGCCCCTCCCCTTCACATTCCTCGGCTTCACGCCGCATCGCCAGGGCGGGCGCCGCGACTTCTATCTCACCGCCGCGGAGCTCAATCACACGATCGTCGTCTACGAGTCGCCCGAGAGACTCGTCGGATCGCTCGAAGACGCGCTCGAAGTCTTCGGCGACGCGGAGGCCTGCGTCGCGCGCGAGATGACGAAGCTGCACGAGGAAATCCTTAGCGGCACGATCAGCGAAGTGCTCGAAGCAATGAAGTCGCGCGACGCGGTCCGCGGCGAGATCACGCTCGTCATTGGCGCGCGCGCAAAAGCGGCGAAGGAAATCTCCCCATCGGAGGTGATCGAGGAGTTCGAGCGCCTCCGCCAGTCGGGGATGCGGCGCAACGACGCGATCAAAGCGCTCGCCGAGAAATTCGGCATGCGGAAGAACGACGTCTACAAGATGCTCATCACTTCTTCGGAATGAGCACCGCGCGAGCGAACTTGGCGAAGTAGTCGATTGCCGAGACGAGCGCGAACAGCATCACGGCCCAGAGCGCGAGGCGTCCGATGAGACGGAACTCCCCGAGCTCGTGGCCGAGGATGAGGATCGAGATCGCCACGACCTGCGAGATCATCTTCCCTTTCCCGAGCGATGACGCGGAGATTGTCACTCCCTGCTGCGAGGCGATCGAGCGAAGGCCCGACACCGCGAACTCGCGTCCGACGATGATCACGACCATCCACGCGGGCACGTGCACCGGATCCATCTCCACGAGCGAGATGAACGCGGCCGACATCAGCAGCTTGTCTGCGATCGGATCGAGCAGCGCGCCGAGGCGCGTGATCTGGTTGCGCCGGCGCGCGAGCCAGCCGTCGAAGAAGTCGGTGATTGCGGCGATCAGGAAGATCGCGAGGCCCGCGTACTCGCGGCCGGTGAACTTCGTCAGAAGAACGACGACAAGGAACGGGACGAGAAAAATGCGGAGCAGAGTGAGCGCGTTCGGCAGGTTCCAGATTTCCGCGGACTCGATCGCAGGAGGCTCGGCAGGGTCCAGAAGGACCGGCCGGACCGTTTCGGGCTGGGGGGATGACATCGCGTCTCGGTTGCCGCTCGCATCGTCAGAATAGTCGTTTCGACGTGACGTGGGAAGCTTCGCTCACGGAATACCCGAGAGACGATTTGACATTCCAAGAGTTGGATTTAGAATCGCCAGCCCACGTTGTTCCACCTCGCGAAAGTGGCGGAATTGGTAGACGCGCAGGTCTCAGAAGCCTGTGACCATTAGGTCTTGGGGGTTCGATTCCCCCCTTTCGCACCATCACTCGGTTTTTACGGGATGGATTTTTCCGGTTCTTACACCCATAATGAGCGGCCTTGGAGCGGCGCACTCTCTCCGCCATTCTGTGATGGAGGGGTTGTGCCTGAATATCAGATGAAATGTCCCTGGTGCAGTGAGAAGGTCGAAGTGATTCCTGGCGGGTGGATCTATCAGCGGGCGCAGGTGGTGTCGCACCTGGCCGACTGCGCGAAGCGGCCGTCCGACGGCGGCATGTCGCAGTTGAACATTGCGGCCGACCGTGTGATCGACACACTTCGACCGGCGTGAGGCCGGGCTGGAACGCCCTTCGCAATTTGCAGTCGCGTCGATGAAGAAACTCTACGCCCTGCTGATCCTCTCGAGCGTCGCCTGCGCGCGGCCGAATGTGCCGCCGCAGCAGACGACTGCCATGCAGCCATCCGAGATGCGAACGATCGAGTCGGTCGAATCGCGTCCGAAGGTGAACGATCCGCCGCCAATGCTGCAGGACGAGGCGCCCCCGCCGAAGCCGATCGGAATGCCGTGGGAGCCGAAGCAGGCGGTCGTTCTCACCCCTGAAGACGAGAAGGTCCGCGCATCACTCCCGTTCTCCCCCGCGATCGCGATGGATCCGATCGATGGAAGCAAGATCACGATCCGCGCGACGACTCCAACGGTCGAGTACAAAGGGAAGATTTACTACTTCTCATCCGAAGCGAACAAGAAGCAGTTCGACGCGAACCCGGAAGCCGTCCTCAAGGGCGGCATGATGCGGCTGTAGGCAAGAGAAGTCGCGCCGGTTCTGTGTGGCGCCGCCGACCCGCGGCGGCGCTCTCTGAGTTTTCGCCAAACGTTCGCGGCTTGCGGAAGAGCGCCGCCGCGGGGCGACGGCGCCACACAGAGTCCGTGCTTCTCAAATCCTCTGATTAAACAGAGTCCGCACTTGTCACGTCGGCGGAGACCAGCCCCTACGGCACCCAGGGCGCGAACGCCTTCATCACTTCCTCGTCCGCGCGCACGGGCTTGCGTGACGCGCGATCCAGCCAGAGGTGCTCGCTGAATCCGGTCGCGTGAATGCCCCCGGCGGCATCGCGCAGCTCGTACTCGAACCGCATCGCCCGGCTCGCCGCCTCCCCCACCACCGTCCGGATCACGACCTCGTCGTCGTACCCGAATGGCACCCGGAAGCGACAACCGACCTCCGTCACGACCAGCAGGTACCCGCGGCGCTCGATGTCCGCGTAGCTGAATCCCGTCGCGCGGCAGAGGTCTGTCCGGCCGATCTCGAACCAGACGATGTAGTTGGAGTGATGGGCGATCCCCATCTGATCGGTCTCTTTGTAGCGGACGCGGACGCGGCTTTCGACGTGCTCCACAGGGTGGCGAATCTACCATCACGGCAGCGCTCTTGCCGAGGCGCGTACACTAGTAATAAGTCCATGCGCATGCGCACGAAGCTTCGCAAGCTGGCCATCCCGCTCCTCGTGGGCGGCGCGGCCCTGACAGTCGCCGAGGCGGCACGGAGAATCTTTCGCCAGAACCGGCTCTTCCTTCCCTCGCGCCATCCGGTCAAGAGCTGGGATCCCGCCGACTACGGCATTGCGCGTGACGCCGTCGAGGAGCAATGGTTCGAAACGCCGGATGGCGAGCTGCTTCACGGCTGGTACTGCCGCGCGAAGAAACCGATTGCATCCGGGCTCTTCTGCCACGGCAACACGGGGAACATCACCGTGACCGCCGACGTAATCCCGCACCTTCTCGACGCAGGATTCAACGTCCTCTTCTTCGACTATCGCGGGTTCGGAAAAAGCAGCGGCGTGCCGACGATCACCGGCGTTGTCTCCGACGGCGTGACGGCCGCACGATTTCACGACACGCTCCGCCCGAAGAATCTCCCGTCGATCCTTTACGGCTTCTCACTCGGCGGCGCGGTGGCCGCACAGGTCATCAAGCGCCATCCGTTCGACGCACTGATCCTTCATTCGACGTTCACAAGCCTGCCGGAGATCACGCGCGTCGCGTTCCCGCGGTTCCCGCTGCATCGTTTCGCAGGCAACTTCTTCGACACGCTCTCGGTCGTCCGCCGTCTGACGGTTCCGCTGCTCGTGGTCCACGGCAGTGCCGACGAAGTGATTCCGGCGTGGATGGCGCATCAGTTGTACGACGCATGCGGCGTGGAGAAGCAGATTGAGATCGTCAACGGCGGACTGCACAAGGACCTCTACGACCGCGATTGCGACGCGCTCGTCTGGGCGATCAATCGGTTCGCGAGCGAGCTTCCACCCGGCGCGCGCGTGATTCAGGTCGAACCGGAGACGGCGGCCGATCGCGTCTTCGACTCGCTCCTCCGCTTCATGCGAAGGATGACGCGCCGGCGAAAGCTCGCACAGATTTCGCTGTGATAGCATCCGCGCCGTTTTTGTCGCTCGATCATGAAAGCAGTCGTAAAATCCGCTCCTATTGATGGTCCCGCCGGAACCGAAGTCCGCGATTGTCCTGTTCCGCGGCCTGGTCCCGATGAGATCCTGATCCGCGTCGCCGCGGCCGCGATCTGCGGGACCGACAAGCACATCTACCACTGGGACCCATCGATCCGCGATTCCGTGAAGCCGCCGCGCATTTACGGCCACGAGTTCTGCGGCTTCATCGAGGAGTTCGGCGAACGCGCGCACCGTGAAGGCTTCGCGGCCGGCGACTACGTTTCAGCCGAGATGCATGTCGTCTGCGGTGAATGCGTGCAATGTCGCTCCGGTAACGGCCACATCTGCGCGCGTACGAAGATCTACGGCCTGCACGAGGACGGCGCCTACGCCGAATTTGTGAAAGTTCCCGCAAGCAACGTGATCAAGCTCGGGCCTTACGTGCCGCTTCGCGTCGGCGCGCTTCTCGACGCACTCGGAAACGCCGTGCACGCCACCCAGATCGCCGACCTTGCCGGCAAGAGCGTTGCGATCACCGGCTTCGGACCGATCGGCGCGATGGCTGCCGCGATCGCCGAGCACAGCGGCGCGAGCACGGTCATCGTCACCGACATTAGCGACAACGCGCTCGAGACTGCACGGCGCTGGGCCGCATCGCGCAACTTCGCGAACCTTCACGCGTTCAACGTGAAAACGAGCGACGCCGCTGAAGTGAAGAAGGCGATCAACGCGATCACCGGCGGCGTCGGCGTAGACATGGTGCTCGAGATGTCCGGCTCGAGCGCCGCGATCAACTTCGGCCTCGACATCGTCCGCATGGGCGGACTCCTCTCCCTCCTCGGCCTCCCAGCCGGCCATTCGGTCACCATCAATGACTACACACGCAACGTCATCTTCAAGGGCGTGACGCTGCAGGGAATCATCGGACGCCGGATGTATTCGACATGGCAGCGGATGCTCTCGCTGCTTCGCTCGGGTCTGGACGTTGAATGGGTGGTTCAGGCCACATTCGATTCTCTGCAAGAATTTCACGAGGGCATGGCGCGCTTTGATCGTCATGAGGCGCTGAAAGTGGTCTTCTTCCCCGAGGGGGAAAAGGCTGCGCAAGCACGCCTTCGCTGAATGAAACGAATTGGAATACTGACCGGCGGCGGCGACGTCCCGGGACTGAACGCGGCAATCAAGTCGTTCGTCTGGCGGATGGCCGACGACGGCCATGAGATTGTCGGCCTCCGCCGCGGCTGGGCTTCCCTGCTCAACATCGTTCCTGAGAAGGACGCCGACAATAGCGACTGGATCACGCCGCTGAACCGGCTCAACACGCGCGCGATCGACCGCTCCGGCGGAACGGTCCTTCACACCTCGCGCATCAATCCGTCGCTCTGCCGTCCGGAACAGGTTCCGGCACGGCTCGAGAGCGAGAAGGGCTCGCCCGATGCGCGCGGCCGCTTCGACCTCACGCGCGCCGCCCTCCGCACGATCGAGTTTCTGAAGCTCGACGCGCTCGTCGCCCTCGGCGGCGACGGCACGCTCTCGTTCGCCCGCAGGCTCGCAGAGTCGAATGTTCCGCTCGTGGCGATCCCGAAGACGATGGACAACGACGTCTACGGGACGGACTACTGCGTCGGGTTTTCCACCGCCGTCACGCGGTCAGTCATGTTCATCAACGACCTGCGGACGAGCGCCGGCTCGCACGAGCGCTTCCTGATCGTCGAGCTGTTCGGACGCTACTCGGGTGAGACGTGCCTCCTTGCGTCGTATCTCGCGGGAGCGGATCGCGCCGTCATCGCGGAAGTGCCATTCGACATCGAGCGTCTTCACGAGATGCTCGAGCGCGACAAACGCGACAACCCGAGCAAATACGCGGTCGTCGCCGTGTCGGAAGGCGCGCGGCTCATCGGCGGCCACACGATCGAGACCGGCAAGGCCGATTCGGTCGGCAATCGCCGGCTCGGCGGCATCGGCAGCGTGCTGGCGGACTTCATCGAAAAGCGCTCCAACGAGAACGTGATCTACCAGCGCCTTGCGTATCTGATGAGATCGGGCGCTCCCGACTCGCTCGACCAGCTCGTCGCAAACAACTTCGGCGGGATGGCCGCGGATCTCATCCGCCGCGGGGAGACGGGACGGATGGTGGGCGTCGTCGACGGACGTTACGCTGCGCTGCCGATCGAGATCAGCGGGCAAGGAAACAAACGCGTCGATGTCGCGCGGTTTTACGACTCCCAGAATTACCGGCCGACCATCGTGAACGTGATGGGGATGCCGATGTTTCTGCATTGACGTCACGTCGCTCCTCACCGCGAGCGTCATCCCGGACTGCGTGTCATCCTGAGCGAAGCGAAGGATCCCCCGCGTCCGGGCGACAATGGTCCACCTGCGGGGGATCCCTCGCTTCGCTCAGGATGACACGAACGATCCTTCGCAATGACGCGCGCGATAGACTCCTCCCCATGAAGCGACTCGCGTTCCTTCTCCTTCTCACCACCGCCGCATTCGCCCAGACGCCTCCACCTCCTGAGCCCACTCCGCTCGACCGGCACGACCGGTCGATGGATCGCTCGTTCGAGGATGTCGAGCGGACAGTCGACGACGCGCTCTGGCACTTCAAGCTCGGCGATGCTGCGGACATCAACATCTATCGCATCGCGTCGAGCAAGCCGCGGCGTGAGACCAACGCGACGGGCGCCGGGGCGGGGAATCCACTCGTTCTTCCGGTCTATGTCTTCTCGCCGAAGAATCTGAAGGGGAAAGCTCCGGCACTCATCTTCGCGCACGGTGGCGTGCACGGCCGGCTGACCTCGAGCTACTCGCACATCTTTCGAGAGGCGATCGAGCGCGGCTACGTCGTCGTCTCCCCTGAATACCGGGGAAGCATCGGGCACGGCTCGGATCTCTACGACCAGATCGACTACGGCGGCTCGGAGATCGACGACGTTCACGACGCGCGGAACTGGGCGGCGCAGAGTCTTCCGTTGTCGACAGCTCGCGCATCGGCATCTTCGGATGGAGTCACGGCGGGTACCAGGCGCTGATGAACATCTTCAACTGGCCCGCGGACTACAAGGTGGCATACGCCGGCGTCCCTGTGAGCGATCTGGTGCAGCGGATGGGATATTCATCGGAAAGCTATCGCCAGATCTTCGCGGGTTTCATCGGAAAGACGGCGCAGGGCAATCTCGATGAGTACCGCCGTCGCTCGCCTGTTTTTCATGCGCAGAAGCTTGCAACTCCGCTGCTGATTCACACGACGACGAACGATGACGACGTGCGGGTGATCGAAGTCGAACATCTGATCAACGCGCTGAAGGCTGCGGGAAAGAAGTTCGAGTACAAGATCTACGAGAACGCCCCCGGCGCGCATCAATTCAACCGGATCGACACCGAGCTCGCGCGCGAGTCGCGGCGGGAGATGTGGGAGTTCATCGGACGGCATTTGAAGTGAGAGCCGTCGGGCTCCTGCTTCTTGCACTCGCGATTCCTCTCCGCGCCGACCTCGTCACGTACTCGAGCGGAAACGATGGGGACGTTAACCCCCGGCTGCACGGTCCACTGCTGATTCTCGAAGGCGGTGGCGGCGATGTGAGCGAAGCGATGCAGACGGCGATCGATATGATCCGCGGCTGCACGAGCTGCGATGCGAAGCTCGATGTCGTCGTTCTTCGCGCGTCCGGAAGCGACGGCTACAACGGATACCTGATGGCGATGAACGGGGTCGACTCGGTCGTATCGATGGTGATCACCGACCGCGAGAGCGCTTCCCGAGCCGATGTCGTGACCGCCGTTCGCAACGCGGAGGTCGTCTTTTTCGCCGGCGGCGATCAGTGCAACTACGTGAAGTGGATCAAGGGAACAGCGACCGCGGATGCCGTCAAGCGGGTTTACCGCCGCGGCGGTGGAGTCGGCGGGACAAGTGCAGGTCTCGCAATTCAGGGGGAGGTCGTCTACGACGCCTGCAACGGAAACAGTGCAAAGTCAGTCGATCTGTTGGCGAATCCGATGCACGACGATGTCAGTCTCTCGCGCGGATTCTTCTCATGGCCCGCGCTGCGCGGCGTCATCACCGACACGCACTTTCAACAGCGCGACCGGATGGGACGGCTGCTCGTCTTCCTTTCCCGTTCCGGAGAGCGACTCGGCCTCGGAGTGAGCGAGGGCACGGTCCTGCTGCTGCGCGCCGACGGTCGCGGCACCGTTCACGGCGCAGGGCCGGCGCACGTCATTGAGCGAACAGGTCCCACATTCGTGATCCGGCGCTTCGAAAAAGGGGCGACGATCGATCTACGGCAGTTGCCGGCAACGGGAAAGAGAATCGAGATCGTGAACGGGTTACTGAGCGCCGACCCGTATTGATGTTGTTACGGGAGAGGGAACGAAAAGCCGCCGGCTGAAGCCGGCGCCACGTCATGCCTGGCTCGTAACAGCATTCGTAAAAGATTAAACAGTTTGGAACGGAAGACCGCCGGCTTGAGAGCCGGCGCCACATCCAGCATGG
>JAENWF010000165.1 GCA_016650215.1 Thermoanaerobaculia bacterium | reverse complement strand
TATGAGGCACGCGGTCAGGATTGCCGCATCCTGCATCCCTCGTACCTCATGCCTCGTACCCCGTACCCCGTACCCAGGCACTCAGCACTAAGGCCCGTTGACACGGCTCTCGCCCGAGGTCTACTCTCGTTTCCGCTGGAATGATTTGAGGGGCCGCTTGCAACCAGCCTAAAAAAAGCTAAATCGCTGCTTACTGGTGTTTGCTTTTGCACCGGCCCCGCCTTTTGCGGGGCTTTTTGTTTATGCAGGATTTCATACAGGCAGTTGCAGACGAGCACATCTACCTCTTCGACGGTGCGATGGGGACGATGCTGTACTCGAGGGGCGTCTTCATCAACAAGTGCTACGACGAGCTGAACGTCCGCTCGCCGGAGATCGTGCTCGAGGTTCACAAGCAGTACGTGAAAGCGGGCGCCGACATCCTCGAGACGAACACCTACGGTGCAAATCGCGTGAAGCTTCAGAGCTTCGGACTCGAGAACGAGCTGCGGGACATCAACCTCCGCGGCGCCGAGCTGGCGCGGAAGGCGGCTGGTCATTCGGTCTACGTCGCAGGGGCAATCGGACCGCTCGGCATCCGCATCGAGCCATACGGACCTACCTCGCTCGATGAAGCGCGGGCGTTTTTCCGCGAGCAGGCGCAGGCGCTGCGCGACGGTGGCGTCGATCTCTTCGTGCTCGAGACGATGTCGAACGTCGCCGAGATCGAGCAGGGCATCTTCGCGATCCGCGACATCTGCAGTCTGCCAGTCGTCGCGCAGATGACCATTGGCACCGACGGACGAACGCTGTATGGCGATTCGCCGGCGGATGTCGCGAAGCGCCTCGACCTTGCCGGTGCCGATGTGATCGGCCTCAACTGCTCCGTCGGTCCCGACGTGATGCTGGATGCTGTTGAAGAGATCAGCGCTGTCACTGCGAAGAAGATCTCATGTCAGCCGAACGCCGGCCTCCCTCGCGAGGTCAACGGCCGCCAGATGTACATGGCCTCCCCCGATTACATGGGCAAGTACGCGAAACGGCTGATTCACAAGGGCGTGAAGTTCATTGGGGGCTGCTGCGGAACGACGCCGGAGCACATCAAGGTGATCGCCGATGCGGTGCGGCCGCTCTCGCCGCGGCGGACGTTCGTCATCGTGGAGCGCGGAGCCGAGACCGGACCGAAGCCGGGGATGGAACCGGCGCCGCTCGCGTCGCGCTCGAAGTGGGGCGCGAAACTCGCGCGCGGCGAGTTCGTGACGACGATCGAGATCACGCCGCCGAAAGGTCCGAATCCCGACGCGATGGTCGCCGCAGTCCAATCGATCCGCGATGCCGGGGTCGATGCGGTCAACGTCCCCGACGGACCTCGCGCGCAGAACAGAATGGGAGCGATCGCCGTCGCGATCCTCCTTCAGCAGCGTGTCGGCATCGAGACCGTCCTTCACTACTGTTGCCGCGACCGCAACCTTCTCGGCATGCACTCCGACCTCCTCGGCTGTGCCGCGCTGGGCGTCCGTAACCTCCTGCTGATTACCGGCGATCCGCCGAAGATGGGACCGTACCCCGATGCGACAGCCGTGTTTGACATCGACTCGATCGGTCTCACCAACATGGTCAACCTGATGAATCAGGGTCTCGACCTCGGCGGCAATCCGTTCGGAGAGCCGACGAAGTTCACGATCGGTGTCGGCGTCAATCCTGGTCACCTCGATCTCGACTACGAGCTGCGCCGCCTCGAGTGGAAAGTGAAAGCGGGAGCCGAGTACGCGATCACGCAGCCGGTGTTCGATGCCGGGCAGCTCGAGACATTTCTCCGGCGCATCGAGCATATGAAACTGCCTGTCGTTTCCGGCATCTGGCCGCTCCTCTCGTATCGCAACGCACAGTTCATGAACAACGAGGTCCCGGGCGTCTCGGTGACGGACGAAGTCATGGAGCGGATGCGCATCGCGAGCGATAAGGGGAAGGAGTTCGCCCTGCACGAGGGTGTGACGATCGCGCGCGAGACGCTCGATCGCGTGCGCGGGGCAGTTGCAGGTGTGCAGGTCTCCGCACCACTGGGCCGCGTCGATCTCGCGCTTCAGGTGTTCGAAGGACTGGTCGAAGCGCCTGTTAAGCAGATCTCCTGATCACGTCCGCGTACTTCGGAGATGTCACGAACGGGTTGCGGGCGCCTGCAGCATCATCGTCACCATCCCGATGCCGAGGAGACCGGCGATCATGAGGAAGATCCCGCGCCCGAGTCCCGATCGGTTCGGTGCCGATGCCGGCGGTATGGCTGTTTGAGCCGGCTCGGGCACCCTCGCCGGGCTCGTGCCACGGGCCACACCTGACGTGGTGCGGGCTCTCAGGACGGCGGGTTCACGCACTTCAGGAATCGTTGCGGTGATCCGCGGCGCGACTGGTTGCGAAGTTCTGGCGACTGGCAAAGGGCTCACCGGCTTGAGAGCCCGCGCCACATCGGGTGTCGCGATTGGCGCGACTTGTGAGATCTGCACGGGCTCGCGCGTCTCTCGAATCACCGGTTTGACGGATGGCACCGGTGCGGGCTCCACGCGGGCGATGACGCCGATTTCTGCCTGCTGCAGGAGAAATGCGCGCGTCTCGGCGCTCGGATAGAACGCGTTGCCGTTCGAGTCGATGATCCTGAACTGATCGATGAAGTTTGCGTAGCCGGGATAAGCGCGCGCAAACTCTGCGCGCTTCTCGACACCGTAAAACGCGCCGGTCTGATCGTTCATCGCCCAGGTCCAGAGGGCGTGGAGATCGGCGAACTCCTGCACCATTTCGCCGCGGCGGAGCGCGGCGAGGTACATCGAATCGAAGGCTGCGAAGTCATTGTGGCGAACGGCTTCGGCCAGCGTGGTGCTCATAGAGAACCGCACCGGCTCGACCGGGAGGTCTACCTGCTGCCCCGTGAGCGATACACCGATTACGAACGTCAGGACGACGACCGCGAGAATGCCGCTCTTCCGCACGTGAGCCTCCCCATTTTCTGGACGGGGATAAGTGTACTACCGCTGAACGCTGGCGCGGCGCGTCGACTCGGAGCCGAGGAGGCGCGCCGTGTCGATCAGTTCCTGAATCGTCATCTGATCCTTGCCGCTGGCCTGGAGGAGATAGATTCGGATCGCGCTCCCGACCGGAATGACCGTGTTCGCCGGATCGGCGTAGAAGCGCTCGAGACCGGAGACAAGCTCGAAGCCGCTCAGTTTTCCCGACGTCGAAGTCTGGCGCTCAGTGCGTGCCGCGAGGCTGGCGCACGGAGTTCCGGGTCCCGAGGTGACGTCGATCTTGTCGAGCGCATCGCGGTAGCCCTGCGAGAAGCCGATCGCCCAGAAGAGCTTTTCGGTGCTGCTGAGCTTGAGCCACTCTTCGCCGTTGCTGGGCGCGTTGATTTCAGGAGTCGTCTGTCGATCGGCGGCAACGCCCGCGACGGAGACGAGCAGCAGAGCAATACCGAGCACTAAATTTTTCATTGGCGGCACCTTATCGCGATGATGGAGAGCTGATCGCAGAAATTTGGGCTGGATTCTAACGAAAAACGACTCAATTGCAAACGCGCGAACGATTGCGTTTGCAGTGTTTTTCACAAAGACGGACGTTTCCGTTTTGCGCTAGCATCGCCTCCATCGTGAACAAAAATGTGATTGTCGTAGGTGGTGGCATCTCGGGGCTGGCTGCCGCCATCTACCTGGCGCGCGGCGGCTGCAGCGTGACGCTGTTCGAGAAGAAGCGGCATCTGGGCGGCCGCGCGATCACCCATCTTCGCCAGGGATACCGCTTCAATCTCGGCCCGCATGCGGTCTACCGCGCAGGGATCGGCGCGAAGATCTACCGCGAGCTCGGCATCCCGATCCGCGGCGGCGTGCCGAAATCGCGCGGGATCGCATTTGTGAACGGCCAGCGCTACAAGCTGCCGGTCTCACCCTGGTCGATTCTGACGACGTCGCTTCTGTCTACGGGCGCGAAATTCGAAGCTGCCGCGTTGATGATGAAGCTCCCGGCGATGCGGACCGCGGCGCTCGAAACCGTCACCGTGAATCAGTGGCTCGAGGATCATGTTCGCGATGCGCAGTTGCGGCAGGTCATCGGAGCGTTGATGCGCGTCGCGACCTACTCGGGGGATGGTGAAGGGAGCGCGCAAGTCGCGGTCGATCAGCTCAAACTCGCGATGCGCGGCGTGACGTACGTCGACGAAGGGTGGCAGAAGATCGTCGACTCGCTCCATAGCCACGCGGTCACCTCAGGTGTGAACTTCGTCAGCAGCTCGCGCGTCGTCAGCGTCGACTTCGACGGTGACGAGGTCAAAGGCATCGAGCTCGGAGGCCTCGAGGTTCTGCCGCGCAACGACACGCTGTCGGTCGCGATGCCGGAGACCGCGCACGATGGCGCGCGCGGTACGAAACTGCCGGCGACGACCGTGATCCTGGCAGTCGATCCGATGACCGCCGCCGATCTGGTGGGTCCTGTCGGTTTTGCGGCCGCGTGGCAGACGCTCAAACCGGTGACTCTCGCGTGTCTCGACGTCGCCCTCTCCCGTCTTCCGAATCCGAAAGCGATCTTCGCCCTCGGCATCGACCAGCCGTACTACTTCTCCGTGCACTCCGCGTACGCTCAATTGACTCCGCATCGGGGTGCGATGATCCACGTCGCGAAATACAAGCAGACGCCGGCGCGCACCTCGTTCGACGATGACGACGGCGAGACCACCGCTCGCGCGAATCCTGCGGCACGGAGCGATGAGCATGAGCTCGAGGGCGTGCTCGATCAGATGCAGCCGGGATGGCGCGATGTTGTCGTGCACAGGCGCTTCCTCCCCGCGATGACCGTGGCACACGCGCTCCCGCGCCCCGGAGTGCCGCGGCCCGCCGTCGAGACGCCCGTGCACGGCCTTTACCTGGCAGGAGACTGGATCGGCGCCGAGGGCGCGCTCAGCGACGCCGCCCTGGCAAGCGCGAGAACGGCGGCGAAGAAGATTCTTGAGTCCTGAGTCCTGAGTGGTTACCGCCTCAGCACTCGGCACTCGGCACTCGGCACTCGGCACTCAGCACTCAGCACTCAGCACTCGGGTATGGGTGGTCAGAATATACTCCGCATCGGATGATCGATGATGCCGGTTTCAAGCTCGCCATGTCGCAGTTCGCGAGCGGTGTGACTGTCGTGACCACGGAGCTGGAGGGGAAGCAGTACGGACTGACCGTCGCGTCGTTCGCCTCGCTGTCGCTCCATCCGCCACTCGTCATGGTCTGCATTGAAAAGTCGGTCAAGTCGCATGACGCGATCGCGACGGCGCGCAAATTCGGTGTCAGCATCCTCGCGCAGAGCCAGGCCGAGTTCTCGAATCGATTCGCTTCGCGGAGCGACGACAAGTTCACCGGCATTGCAGTTCGCAGCGGTGAGCTGGGCGTGCCACTGATCGAGGGCGCGATCTGCACCATCGAATGCAAATTGAACGGCGAGCTCCCGGGCGGTGATCACACGATCTTCGTCGGGGAGGTCGTCGACATCCAGACTGCCGAAGGGGAGCCGCTGGTGTACTTCCGCAGCGGATACCGGCAGATCGTCAGCTAGTGCGCGATCTCAGCGATACACTCCGTTCGACGTTCCGGCGAGTGCTGCGGCTCGAGAATCGCCGCGCGGCTCCGCGTCCCGGCAACCTGGAGCGCATCAGCGCGTTCAAGTCGAAGATTCTCGGCAACGCGCGTGAGGTGACGATCTACCTTCCTCCCGGCTACGAAGACCGCCCCGAGCAGCGCTATCCGGTTCTGTACATGCACGACGGGCAGAATCTGTTCGAGCCCCATCGTGCATTCATTCCGGGCCAGCACTGGCAGGTGCGAGAAGCCGCGGATGCCGCGATCGCGGAGCGGACCGCCGAGCCCATCATCATCGTTGGCGTCGACAACAGCGGCGCCGCGAGGATCGATGAGTACACGCCAACGCGCGACGAGGAGAGGGGCGGCGGCGGACGAGCCGGCGATCATGCGCGGATGCTGATCGAGGAGCTCAAGCCGGTCATCGATGGGGCGTTCCGCACACGCCCCGAACCGTCGCACACGGCACTCGCCGGCTCTTCCCTCGGCGGACTTGCAACACTCCACGTCGTGCTGAATCACCCCGACGTCTTTGGCCGCGCCGCGCTCATCTCCCCTTCGGTGTGGTGGGACAGCCGCGTCATTCTGCGGGAAGTCGAATCCTTCAAGAGTGCCGAGCGCCCGCGCCTCTGGCTCGACATGGGAGGGCGCGAGGGCGTGGACGCGCTTGCCGGTGCGCACGCGCTGCGGGACAAACTTCGCGAGCGCGGGTGGGGCGAGGAAAGCTTCCACTATCACGAGGACCCGCGCGGGGATCACAGCGAGCGAGCCTGGGCCCGGCGCACAAGAATGGTCCTGGAGTTTCTCTTCCCGTTCGCGGAGTTATAGACGCCCATGAACGACGCGCTCGGACGCCCCTTGCGCGATTTGCGGATCTCGGTCACAGACCGCTGCAACTTGCGCTGCGTCTACTGCATGCCGAAAGCGGTTTTCGGACGTGACTTCGTTTTTCTCGAGCGCGATCAGTTGCTGACATTCGAGGAGATCGCCCGCGTCGTCAGGGTGATGTCCGCTGCAGGGGCACATAAAGTCAGGCTGACCGGGGGCGAGCCGCTGCTCCGCCGCGACCTGCCGGCGCTCGTCTCGATGCTGTCGGCGGTTCCGGGTATCGGCGATCTCGCAATGACGACGAACGGCGCGCTGCTGACACGCGAGATGGCAAAGTCGCTTGCCGCAGCAGGCCTGCGCAGGATCACGATCAGCGTCGATTCGCTCGACGACGACGTGTTCCGCCGAGTCAACGACGTCGATTTTCCGCTCGCGCGCGTGCTCGCGGCCATCGATGCCGCCAAAGAGGCCGGATTGATGCCGATCAAGATCGACATGGTTGTCGTGCGTGGCCTCAACGAGTCTTCGATCGTTGGCGTCGCACGCCACTTTCGCGAGACCGGACACATCGTCCGATTCATCGAGTACATGGATGTCGGCAACACGAACGGATGGCGGATGGAGGATGTCGTGAGCGGCGCGGAGATGCGCGATGCGATCGGACGTGAGTGGCCGCTTGTCCCCGCCGAGCCGAATTACTTCGGTGAAGTCGCGCAGCGCTGGTGCTACGCGGACGGAGCTGGGGAGATCGGAATCATCACGTCCGTCACGCAACCGTTCTGCGGAAGCTGCACACGCGCGCGGCTGTCGGCTGCGGGGGAGCTCTACACCTGCCTCTTCGCCGGCAAAGGCCGCGACCTTCGTTCCCTGCTCCGCAACGGGTCGACCGACGCCGAGATCAGCGCCGCGATCGGCGCCGTCTGGTCCGCGCGCGATGACCGCTACTCGGAGATCCGAAGCGCCGCAACGGCCGGCCTCAAGAAGGTCGAGATGTCCCACATCGGCGGATAGGGGCTCGGACGTTGCCCTAGTCCGGGTTCGTGGCCCATACCGACATCTCCGTCACGAATCCGCGATCGTCGAGCTCGAGCATGGAAATGATCGCCTGAGCGATGTCGATCGCTCGCAATTTGCGCTCGCTGAGCGGGCGTTCCCGGCCGGCGAAGAATGCGGTCTGCACCTCACTCGGGTTGATCTGCATGACGCGGATGTTGTGTTTGCGGAGCTCGGCACGCCAGCACTCGGTCATGCTCGAGACTGCGAACTTGCTGGCCGAGTACGCGGTCCCTCCGGCGAAGCCTTTCACGCCTGCCGTCGAGGAGACGTTGACGATGTTCCCGCGGTTCTGCGCCGCGAAGATCTTCGCCGACTCGCGCGCGACGAGCATCGCACCGAAGACGTTGGTCGCGAAGACGCGCTGCATGTCGGTGAGCGTCGTCTCCAGCAGCGGAGCGAAATAGCCGAAGCCGGCGTTGTTGATCAGCACGTCGTATCCGCCTAGGGTTTCGCGGACCTGGCCAATCAGACGGACGACATCCGCTTCGACGCTGACGTCAGCCTGGATGCCGGCTGCGCGGATTTCATCCGCGGCCCGCCGGATCTTCTCGCCGTCGCGCCCGCAGATCGCGACTTTTGCGCCGCGTTTCGAGAGTTGGCGCGCCGTTTCGAAACCGATCCCCGAGCTTCCGCCCGTCACAAGAATCTTTGCTTCAGCGACGTTCACGTTCGTGGCCTCCGCGACAATCAGATCACGATTTGAACTGTCATCCTGAGCTCGGGAATGGCGCGAGGCGCCACTGGAGAGGTGATGAACCTGGAGGGGACGAAAAGCCGCCGGCTGAAGCCGGCGCCACGTCACGCATGGCTCATGG
>JAENWF010000164.1 GCA_016650215.1 Thermoanaerobaculia bacterium | reverse complement strand
TCTGGGATTCGTCGAGGTTCCTGTCATTCCGAGCGAAAGCGAGGAATCCGGGCGGGAGGGGAAACGCTCCACCACCCGGATTCCTCGCTTGCGCTCGGAATGACTCAGTCCTCAGCACTCAGCACTCAGCACTCAGCACTTCAGTCCTCAGCACTCAGCACTCAGTCCTTCCGGCAGTCCTCGTCTACACTTCGCCCATGAAAACCCCCGACGTCCAGATCGCTCAGACCGAGATGGAGGCGCTGGTCTACGACCGCGGACTTCTCACCAGTCCCCGCCCATCCGTGGACCGGGAGAAACTGCAGGAGCATTTGCGTGAGGTTCTTCGGCTTCTTCACGTGAATCTCGAGGACGAGGCGGTCGTCGACACTCCGCGGCGCTGGGCCGAGTCGCTCGTCACGATGACGAGCGGGTACGACTACACAGACGTCAAGAAACTGACGACGCTTTTTCGAAAGGCGTGCACGGCGGCGGATGAGAACTGCCAGAACCTCGTGGTGATCGGCGGGACCTACAAGACGCTTTGTGCGCATCACATCCTGCCGTTCTTCGGACAGTTCATCATCGGCTACATCCCGGAGAGGACGATCATCGGCGCGTCGAAGATCCCGCGCATCGTCGAGGTACACATGCGCCGTCTTCAGTCGCAGGAGCACCTGGCACACGACATCGCCGACACGATCGAGAAGATCGTCGAGCCGAAGGGAATCGCTGTCTGGATGGGCGGCGTGCATCTCTGCATGGTGATGCGCGGTGTCGAGCAGGAGTCGTCATTCATGGAGACGAACGTCCTGCGCGGCAACTTCCTCTCGGACGATCGGACGCGCCAGGAGTTCATGTCGATCGTCAACCGCCGCGGCGACCGCGCGTGAACCTTCGGGACCACGGTCCGTAAAACAAGCCGACCATGACCGCGAAACGACGGGTGACGATGGCGGCCCTCGTGGCGCTCGCGCTCGTGGGGGCGATGACCGGCTTCATCATCGCCCGGATGCAGAAAGCTCACGCTGCCGGATATGCCGGGTTCGCGTACGAGACGAACACCGTCCGAAACCCACTCACCAGGTCCTACCCGGGAGACATCGTGCTGATGTATCCCGACGGCCCTGGTGAACGCGCGGGCCTTCGGGTTGGCGACAGGATCCTCACGTTCAATGGAATTCCCGTAAGCGATACCGCGAAGCTGACCGAGCTCTCCAGCCGCGTTCAGCGCGGCGATCTGGTGACCTATCGGATTCGGCGCGGTGCTTCGGAGCGCGAGATCGCCGTCCGGTTCGGATCACCCTACGCCAGCAACTACGTGGCGATCTATGCGGCGGTGAATGCATTCGTCGCTGCGAGCTTCATCGCGATTGGTCTGCTGGTCCTGACGCGCAATCCCGGCGACCGAAGGTCCTCCGTCTTCTACGCGATGATGATGGCCGGCACGCTCAGCATCCTCAGCTCCGCTCTCATCGCTCTCGATAGCAGCGCGCTCCGCGGTATCTACATGAGTCCTATCAGGGGACTGTTGCCGATCGCAATCATGTTGGTCATGGTCGCGATCTTCACGCCGCTGACGCTTCATCTCGCGCTCGTCTTCCCGAGGGACCGGCCGGTTCTGTCGCGCTATCCATCGCTGATCCGCCTCATCTACGCAGTCCCTCTTTCGGCCATCCTTCTCGGTGTTGGTTTCGCCGCAATCGCGAGCGCGGCTGTGCTCAAAGCGGATGAGGTGTCGGCCAGGATTCTGATCGAAGTAGTGATCGGCGCTGTCGCCATCGGCGGACTGCTCGGCGCGCTCCGCCTCGCTCCACGATGGCGCGAGCAGGGGTTCCTCCCCGCGGTCTTCAGCATGCCGCTGCAGTCGGTCGCCGCCGTTTTCGGAGTTCTCTTCGGCACCTTTCGCATCGCCCTTGCGCTGACGTGGAAGGTGTTCGCGGCGATTGTCGCGGTCGGCGCAGTCACGCTACCAATCCTGGTGCTCGCATCCTTCCCCATCCTCGCATGCGTCGCGCTCTACCGCTCGT
The DNA here is from genome assembly GCA_016650215.1 of Thermoanaerobaculia bacterium. Lineage (GTDB taxonomy): Bacteria > Acidobacteriota > Thermoanaerobaculia > Gp7-AA8 > Gp7-AA8 > JAENWF01. The sequence goes on along the minus strand of JAENWF010000164.1, from coordinate 45,445 downwards.
ATCGCGACGCCGGAGTCGAAGAGCGGCGGCAGGTCAAGTGGCCCCTCTGGGGAACGCTGATCGCGCTCGCGGTCAAGATGTTCTTTGCACTGACCATTCCGATCCTGAGCATCTACTTCGTCGTCTCAGGCTTCGACATGAAGCCGTGGATGCGCATCTCGCAGGTCGCACAGCTCACAGCGATTCTGGCCTACCTGCTCATTCCGATTTCGTTCGCTGCCGCGATTCTCAAGTACCGCCTGATGAACATCGACGTCATCATCAAGAAGACGGTCGTCTACGCGATCCTGAGCGGCTTCATCATCGTCGTCTACCTCGGTCTGGTCGGCGGGCTCGGGACGGTGCTCGTCAACATCGCGGGCGTGAAGAACCAAACGGTCGTGATCGCGTCGACGCTGCTCGTGGCGCTCGCATTCGTGCCGTTGCGCAATCGCCTGCAGAACCTCGTCGAACGAAACCTCTTCCGCCAGAAGGTCGATTATCCGCAGGCGCTGCGAGCCATCGCGGCGGACACCCTCTCAGCAGTCGATCTGAACGCATTCATGAACGCAGCCGTCGAAAAACTGCAGCAGGCCCTACAGAACCGCGCAGCAGTGATTCTCACGCGGCGCGGCGACGAACTGATCGCGACCGCGAAGATCGGAGTCGCCGACTCGATTCTCGGCAATCTGCGACTCTCGCTCGCAACCGCGAAAACATTCGATCGTCCGCTCGATCCGCGGCGGCGTCCTCTTCCCGACGCCGATGCCGCGGCGCTCCAGCGAGTCGAGACCGCTCTGGTCGTCCCCATCCGCTCGCACGGCGACGTCGGCGGCGTCATCGCACTCGCTTCGAAACTCTCCGATACCGAGTTCGATCTCGAGGACATCGAGTTCATCTCGTCCGCTGCCGATCAAATCGCGATCGCACTCGACCGGATCCGCGTGCAGCACGACGAAGCCGACTTCGAGCAGGCGAAGCAGATGCAGCAGGCGCTGATTCCAAACGAGATTCCGCAGGTCGCGGGACTCGATGTGAGCGGCATCTGGCACCCTGCGCGTGCTGTCGGCGGCGATTACTACGATCTGCTCAAGCTCAGCGAAACGCAGCTCGCCGTCTGCATCGGCGACGTCGCCGGCAAGGGGATTCCCGCGGCGTTGCTGATGTCGGCTCTCCAGGCCGCGGTGCGAGCATCTGCGGGAGACGACGTCTCGCCACGCGCACTCTGCGAACGCGTTCGCCGCGTCGTCGTCCCCAGTCTCGGCACCCGCTTCGTCACCTTCTTCTTCGCGACCATCGATACGCAGGCACGCCGCATCCGCTACTGCAACGCGGGTCACAACCCGCCGGTGCTCGCACGCGCCGATGGTTCCACCGTTCGACTCTCGACGGGCGGTCCCGTCTTCTCACGTCTCTTCCGAACCATCCCCTTTGAAGATGGCGAAGTCGAGCTGCAGGAAGGCGATCGCCTGGTGCTCTTCACCGACGGCGTCTCCGAAGCGCGCGATGCCGCCGAGAACGATTTCGGCGAAGCAAGACTCGAAGAGCTCGTCGCAAACCATCGAACCTCGAGCGCGCGCGATCTGACTGCGGCCATCTCCGACGCCGTCTCTTCCTTCGCCGGCGGAAGAGAGGATGACGATTTCACGCTCGTCGCGGTCGCGGTTTCCGGGCTGTAAATCCAACCCTGAGCGTAGCGAAGGGTCATCGGTGGCACCGCGGCACGTGACGGAACATGCGAGTCGATTTCTTCACGCCTCTGAGCAAGCGAAACGCGGCGGTTCTGTGTGGAGCCGCCGACCCGCGGCGGCGTCCTGTGAATTCATTGGCCATACCTGTTCCCGACGGCCGCAGAGCGCCGCCGCGGGTCGACGGCGCCACACAGAGGCCGGATTTCTTCACGGTCTCTGAGCGAAGCGAAGGTTCACTTCACGGGCGTGAATCGTCCTGCCGCGTTCGCCCGGATCGCTTCGATGTCTTCCGCGCGTGTGACCGACAGCGGCGTCGTCGCATGCAGAGCCTCGACGATTCCGTCGCTGGTCAGCGGCGACTTTGCGTGCAGCGAACGATAGAGCGCCGACACGACGCCCTGCTCGATCTCCGCTCCGCTGAATCCCTGCGACTCGGCCGCGAGCTTCGCCAGATCGAACCGCGCCGGATCCTGCTTTCGCAGCCGAAGGTGCACCGCGAAGATCGATGCTCGTTCGGATTCGTCCGGCAAATCGACGAAGAAGATCTCGTCGAATCGCCCTTTGCGCAGCAGCTCCGGCGGCAAGCGGTTGAGGTCATTCGCCGCGCCGACGACGAACACCTCTTTCTTCTTCTCCTGCAGCCATGTGAGAAATGCACCGAAGAGGCGCTGCGAAGTTCCGCCGTCGTTGTCGCCGCCTGGCGCGAACGCCTTTTCGATCTCATCGATCCAGAGCACCGCGGGCGCCATCGCCTCGGCGAGCTCCGTCGCCTTCCGGAAGTTCTTCTCCGACTCGCCGATGTACTTGTCATACAGCCGCCCGGCGTCGAGCTTCAGCAATGGAAGTCGCCACTGCCGAGCGACATACTTGGCGGCGAGCGATTTTCCGCAGCCCTGAACGCCGACGAACAGCACGCCTTTCGGCGGATGAAGATTGAGCGCGCGCGCTTCGCTGCTGAACCCGACCTTCGTCTGTTCGAGCCAGCGCTTCAGTCGATCGAAGCCGCCGAGCTCGAACTGGTTTCCATCGACGGGATAGAACTCGAGCAATCCGCCGCGCTCGATGATCTCCCCTTTCCAGCGGATGACGCGGTCGATGTCGTTCACAGACAGCCGGTCATCGGCGAGAATCGCGAGCGCGATCACGCGCCGCACCTGGCTGATCGTCAGCCCCGAAAGAGCGCGGACGAGCTGCTGCGCCTCATCGCGTGACAGATCGAGCTGCACATGCTTCCGCGCGCTGATCGAGTCAACCACTTCCCGGATTGTCTGCCGGACCTCCTCCGGATCGGGGAGATGCAGCTCGAGGCGCACGGCAGCAAACTCGAGGTCGTGCGGCAGCTCGACTGGATCGCCCGTCAGCACGATCGCAGAGCGCGTTGAAGCCAGCCGCGAGGTCAGCTCGCGAAGCGTCCGCGCCGTCGCCGACTGATTCAGATGCGGCGCGAGATCCTTCATCAGATAGATGGCGTCGCCGTCGTGAACCTCGCCGATCCGGTCGAGTGCCGACAGCGCGTCGCGCGTCCCCTCGATCGTTATCCCTGCCCGACGCATCAGCCCGGTCGTCACCGACCACTCGTAGAGCGGCATCCTCAGTTCGGCGGCCACCTCGATGAGGATCGAACGAACCCGCTCCTCCTCCGCAGTCTCGACCGCGATGAGGGAGTGAAACGACAGAATCAGCCGTTCGAGGTCGTGGACCGACGTCTTTCGCGACATCCGTGGCAGAGTGTACCTGCCGCGGGACTATGGCGGGCCTCCGAAACGTTGCAGACCGCCGACACGTACACCTGGGGAAGTATGACCAAGAAGAAACTCTTCACCGAGGTCCGGATCTTCCTTCTCATGGTCCTGATCGTCAGCTCGCTCCGCTCTGCGCTCGCGGACTGGAACGACGTGCCGACCGGATCGATGAAACCGACCATTGAGATCGGCGACCGCGTCGTCGTCAACAAGCTCGCCTACGACCTCAAGATCCCGTTCACCATGATCGACGTCCTCAAGTGGGATGACCCCGAGCGCGGCGACATCGTCGTTCTCTTCTCGCCGGTGGACGGAGTCCGGCTCGTCAAGCGCGTCGTCGCCGTCCCGGGCGACCGCGTCGCGATGCTCAACAACCAGCTCTTCATCAACGGCAACCCCGCGCCGTGGACGCCGCTCGCTTCAGCCAACGACGGCGAGAGCGGCGCCGCATTCGTCGCCGATGAGAACCTCTCCGGACGAAGCCACAAGGTGATGGTGACACCGCAGGTTCCCGCGGTTCGCTCGTTCGCCCCGACGCTCGTTCCCGCCGGCCACTACTTCGTCCTCGGCGACAACCGCGATAACAGCAATGACAGCCGCTTCATCGGATTCATCGAGCGCTCGCGCATCGTCGGGCGCGCCACCGCGGTCGCCTTCTCGCTCGACCGGGAGCATCACTGGACCCCACGGTTGAGCCGCTTTTTCAAGAAACTCGAATAGATCCGCGGCCAGCCCTGTTCGACCTTTGCAACTTCCTCAGGAGGACCTTTTTTCATGCGTAAGACTCTCGCGTTGGCTATCGCCTTCACCATCACCGCCGCCGTCGCCGGCGCTCAGAAGGTCATGATGCCTTCTCAGACCAACAACCCCAACATCAAGATCTCCCCCGTCAGCGCGGAGGAGCAGGCTCTCGCCTCGGCGAAACGGATCAAGCGCGACGAAGCGTTGAAGCTCGTCGCCGCGAACAAGGCTGTCTTCGTCGATGTCCGCTCGCTCGACTCGTTCAACCGGAAGCACATCAAGGGTGCTGTCAGCATCCCCGGAAGCCAGCTCCCCTCCCGCATGCGCGAGGTTCCTCCCGGCAAGATGGCGATCACCTACTGCGCCTGCGTCGAAGAGCACACCGCGGCGCGAGCAGTCCTGCAGATGAAATCGCGCGGCAACACCAACGCCGCCGCACTCATCGGCGGATGGAACGAGTGGGTTGCGCTCGGCTTGCCGACCGAGGGTCGGAAGTAACAATAGTCCTGAGTGCTGAGTGGCTGAGTGCTGAGTCCCGCACACCCACTCAGGACTCAGGACTCAGCACTCAGCACTGCTAACATGCGCGGCCATGTTCAAGATCACTGAGCTGTTCGCGCGCGAGATCCTCGATTCACGCGGAAATCCCACGATCGAAGTCGACTGCGTCCTCGAGTCAGGTGCACTCGGACGCGCGGCTGTTCCCTCGGGCGCATCGACCGGCTCACGCGAGGCGCTCGAGCTTCGCGACGGTGACAAGAAACGATTCCTCGGCAAGGGCGTGAGCACGGCAGTAATGAACGTGAACTCGCGCATCGCCGGGGAGGTCGAGGGAATGGATGCGCGCGAGCAGGTCATGATCGATCTGGTCATGAAGCAGCTCGACGGAACCGACAACAAGGGGAAGCTCGGTGCCAACGCAATCCTCGGCGTGTCGATGGCCGTGGCGCGCGCTGCCGCCGAAGCCGCGGGTCTCCCGCTCTTCCTCTACCTCGGCGGACCCGGTGCGCGGACTCTCCCCGTGCCGATGATGAACGTCATCAACGGCGGCGCTCATGCCGACAACAATCTCGATGTCCAGGAGTTCATGGTTGTGCCGGCCGGCTTCGACTCCTTCTCTGACGCGCTCCGCGCGGGAGTCGAGACTTTTCACCAACTCAAGAAAATTCTTCACGATAAGAAGCTGACGACTGCCGTCGGCGATGAAGGCGGATTCGCTCCCGACCTGAAGTCGAATGCCGCGGCGCTCGATCTGATTCTCGAGGCCGTCGAGAAGGCAGGCTACCGGGCGGGCGAGCAGATGTATCTCGCGCTCGACGTTGCCGCTTCGGAGTTCTTCGACAAGAAGTACGACTTCGAAGGACAGCCGCGGGGCAGTGAGGAGATGATCGCGTACTACGGCGATCTCAAGAAGAAGTACCCGATCGTTTCGATCGAAGACGGCCTCGCCGAAGGCGATTGGGATGGATGGGAATCGTTGACGAAGGCGATGGGAGCGGGCACGCAGCTCGTCGGCGACGATCTCTTCGTGACGAATCCCGAGATCTTCGCAAAGGGCATCAGCCGCGGGATTGCGAACGCGATTCTGATCAAGGTGAATCAGATCGGAACGCTGACCGAGACGCTCGAAGCGATCGAGATGGCGAAGCGCGCGGGATACCGCTCGATCGTCTCGCACCGATCGGGCGAGACCGAGGACACAACGATAGCCGACCTCGCCGTCGCGACGAACGCGGGCCAGATCAAGACCGGCTCCGCCTCGCGCAGCGACCGCGTCGCCAAGTACAACCAGCTCCTGCGCATCGAAGAGGAGCTCGGTGACGCTGCGGTGTTTGCAGGGAAGGCGATTTTCCGCGCGATTTGAATCAGTGGCCAGTGGCCAGTGACCACTGGTCTCTGACCTCTGGCCGCTCCCCGCCAAAATATGTCAAGATATTGACCATGCCGCCTTCGCGCGACCTGGTCGCCGGAATCGTTCAGCTCGCAAATCTGCTGAACCGTCGTCTGGCTCCGGTCTTCGAGAAGGTGAACGTGACGCCGCAACAGTGGGCGGTGCTCGTCGTCATCGCGGCGGACGAGCCGATGACGCTCGCCGGTGTTGCGCGGAGTCTCGCGGTGTCGAAGCAGAACATGACGGGGATGATGACGCGGCTCGAGCAACTCGGTCTCGTCGAGCGCGCCGAAGATCCGCAGGATCTGCGTTCAGCGAGAGTTAGATTGTCTCGCCGCGGCCGATCGGTGATCGAGCGTCTCATGCCGGCATACGAGAAGTGGCGCGACGCCCTCGGCGGTGAGATCGGAACTCGTGACGTGCAGACACTCGAGCGGGCGGTCAACCGGCTGATCGAGCATCTGGAGCAGCAGCCCTGACGACGACCAGATTGCGCCCTCGCCGTTTCGCCTCGTAGAGCCGCTCGTCGGCTGCGTGGAACAGCTCTTCGGCCGTCACACCATCGTCAGGATAAAGAGCGGCGCCGATGCTGATCGTGACGGCAGCTCCGCCGGGAGGCGCAGGGAGTGCTTCGACAGATGCGCGGATGCGCTCGCCGACGTGCTGCAACGCAACAAGATCTGCCTGGGTAAGAATCACAACAAACTCTTCTCCACCATAGCGTGCTGCCATATCGATCTTGTCGCGCACCATCTCTTTCAGCACCGCCGCCACGCGCTGCAACGCGGCGTTACCCGCAAGATGCCCGTACGTGTCGTTGTACTTCTTGAAACGGTCGAGATCGAGAACGAGGATGCCGAAGCGGGCTTTGTAACGCGCGCTGCGTTCGATCTCGCCATCGAGACGCTCGCGAAGAGATCGGAAGTTCGGAAGTGAGGTGAGGTCATCGGTGCGGGCTCGCCGATTGAGCTCCGCGGCCATCTCGTTCAAGGCCTCTGCGAGCTGCCAGATCTCCAGATCGCCGCTCGGAGTCGCGCGCGCGTCGGGGTTACCTCCGCCGATCTCCTTCGCGACCGCCACCAGCCGCTCCATCGGCGCGACGACGTTCTTCATCATCGTGATGACCGCGGCAAGACTCAGCAGAAAAATGATCCACGCGGTGGCAAGTCCGATTTTGCGCATGTCGCGCGTCTCGCGCTGGAGACGCGGGATCTGCCGGGCGACCTCCTGCTTTCGCTCCTCCGCGAGCCGCTGCGCCTCCGTCACCACACCGCGCCCCGCAACAGCGAGCAGTCGCGCGTCAGGCGGACGCGCTTCCAGCCTCCGGCGGAATCCGCCGACACGCGACCGCAGTTCGGCGATATCGATTCCTTCGAGCACGGGGCGTTCGAGCAACTGCTCTACGTTGCGATACTTCAGAGGCGCGCGCGCATCGGCGTAGCCGCGCAGCGTGAAGGAGCTCTGCGTTCGAATCAATTCATCGAGTGTCGCAACCGCGCGCAGCTCGACGTCGATCAGCCGCGTCCATCGCTGCTGCGATGTCTGAGCGCGCCACGTCAATCCGAACGTCACGGCGAACAGCACCAGGGCGAAACCGGCCGTGAGCAGAAGGACGCGCCGTTTGAGAGGAGGCCTGTTCACGCTGAGAACAGGATAATGACCGCGTGCCCGATTTGGAAACGATCTACCGCCAAACACTGAGTAGATGCGCGCCGCAGGAGTTGGTGCGAACGGTCGTCCGTCCTGACATGCCGCGCGATGTGGTCGCGATCGGCAAGTGCGCCGGTGCGTTGCTCGACGGAGTTGCCGCCGTTCACCCGGTCCGCGACGCGATCGCGGTCATCCCGCGCATGTATCCCCCGCCCATCGCGGGCGCCGACGTCTTCTTCGGCGGGCATCCGCAGGTCGACGAAGACTCCTTCTCCGCAGGGAATGAGCTTCTTCGCTTCGTCGACGCGCATGACGAGATCCTCTTCCTGATCTCGGGTGGAGGCTCCGCATGCGTGGAGTCGCCGCTCGTTCCGTGGTTCACCCGGCGCGACATCGCTGACACCAACGCACGGCTCATCGACGCTGGCCTTCCGATCGCAGAGATCAACTGCGTGCGGAAACACCTTTCGGCGATCAAGGGCGGGCGACTCGCTGCGCGCGTACGGCGCCGTTGCGTGACACTCGTCTACTCCGATGTCGGCACCGGGGATCTCGCATCCGTCGCATCCGGACCAACGCTCCCCGACTCCGCCCGGAAGTCCGACGCGATCACCATCCTCGAGTCGATCGGAGGATGTGACCGGATCGTCACCGCGCTGCGCGATGAATCAGTACCCGACACTGTTGCAGAGCTCACTCACGCGATGTCGCTGCTCGTCGCCGACAACAACACGCTGACGCGCGCCGCGGCGCGCATCGTTCGACAGGAAGGGCTGATGCCGGTCATGTGGGAGGGACAGATCGAAGGCGATGTCTCGGAGGCCGCGCGGGCTCTGGCGTCGCGCGCCGCGACACTTCGCAGCGGCGAAGTGCTGATCGCGGGCGGCGAGCCGACCGTAGTCAGGCACGGAGACGGCCGCGGCGGCCGCTGTTCAGAGATGGCTGTGCGCTTCGCGATCCAATCGGCGAGCCGCGGGCTCCGTGCGCTCTTCGGCAGTTCCGACGGTGTCGACGGCAGCAGTGGCGCTGCCGGGGTCGCCTTCGACCCCGTTCCCGCGGCCGTCGAGGAGTCCGCGGCGGTTTCCTCGCTCTCCCGCTCCGACTCCATGACAACCGCCCTCAGACTCGGGCGAGCCGTTATCATGCTTCCGACGGGCAACAACCTGCGGGATCTGTACTTAGTGGCTCGTCCTTAGCAAGCGCCACCGTAGCTGAACGGGACGCATGGATCAGCAACCACCAGACGACAGCCACACGCTGTTCCCGAGCGAGACGGGGCATCACCGCTCCGCGCGCGAACGCCAGCGCAGAGGACCCATGTGGGGTTGCCTCCGCACGATGATGTTTCTCTTCATCGGCGGGGGCCTGCTGCTCTTCTTCGTGATCGGCGGCGGGTGGTGGTATCTCGGCAGCGCGAACTTTGCCGACCTCGTTCGCCTGCGCGTCGAGAAAACGCTCGAGGCTCGGCTCGGCCGCGACGTGACGATCAGGAGCGTGGAGATTCCGCGCGGCCGTCCGCAGCGAGTGATCCTCAACGACCTCCGTATCGCGAACGCACCCGGCGCAGTGAATCCGCACTTCGCTACGGTGCAGCAGGTCGTGATCACCGGCGGCGTCGAATCGTTCTGGCGGCGGCAGATCAAAGTCGGCCGCGTCGATATCATCGGATCGCGCCTGAACTTCGAGGTGTATCCGGAAGGCGCGCCGCTCATCCACAACTTTCCGCGATGGAAGTCGGGACCGCGCAGCAAGTACGAGATCGTGCGGCTGGAGCTCGGCCAGATGTTTGTGCAGAGCGGCACGCTGCTGTTTCTCGATCGCCGCCACAAAGTCACGGCCGAGGCGATTGGTATCAACTCGCAGATCAACGTCACGCGCGCTGACAATCTCTATGCGGGCCTGATGACGAGTCCGCGGCTGCGCGTCACACTCCAGGACTACGTTCCGTTCGATCTCGACATGCGCGGAGGCTTCCGTTACACGCCCGGCAGGCTCGCGTTGAACTCGATCGCGCTCCGCGGAAAAGGAATCGAAGCATTCGTCTCCGGCAAGCTCGAACCGCTCACAGACGGAGTGTACGACCTGCGCGTGACATCACGCATGGGGCTCGAAAGGATCAAAGAGATCTTTCGAGTACAGCAGACGCTCGAAGGAGAGATTGCGCTCGACACGAATCTTCGCGGCCGCCAGGGCGACTTCCGTCTCACCGGCGGATGGCGCAGTCCGAACATCGTCGCCGACACGTACGAGCTCTCCGACGCGCGAGGCAAACTCGACGTGAATGGCAGCCGCGCGCTCATCGACGTCGAGCGCGCGGTCTACGGCGGCGGCACGATCAACGCGGACTACGTGCTGACGAAGTACGCCGAGCCGTACCCGATGAATGTCGAGCTTCGCTACGACCGGATCTCAATCGAACAGCTCTTCAAGGATTGGGGTGTCGACAACACCGGGCTGCGCGGTGCAGCGACCGGCGACCTCACCTATCGCTGGAACAAGGACAAGATCCTCGATGGGTCAGGAGAAGGCAACGCGCGGCTCGCGAGGAACACCGTCGCATTCTCGAACGCGAAGTACCCGATCCCGCTCGCGGGCACGACACGCTTCGGTCTCGATCGCGGAGTGGTGACGTTCCGCAGCGCGGAGCTCGACACCGACACCTCGCACGTCAGCCTGACCGGCACGCTTCGCATCGAAGGAACCGTCACCGATCTGAGCATGCGGATCGCGAGCCGCGATTTCTCGGAGCTCGACCGTCTTGCCTACAACTTCGCGCGCTCCGCAGGCAAGAAGGACTTCGAGCTCCTCGGTCTCGGCGGTTCGGGCGAGATCAGCGGCACCGTTCGCGGACCGATCGAAGCACCGGTGGTCGCAGCGCACGTCAGCGGCAACGGCACGAAGTACAACAACATCCTTCTCGGCGGCGCCGACATCGATCTCCGCTACGACGGACCCCGCAGCACGCTGACGTTTGATCGCGCAGTCTTCACCGATGGCGCAGGCCGTCTCGCGCTGACGGGGACCGTCGCCTTCCCCGATCGCGGTCCGTCGCCCCGTTTCGACATCGCGGTGGACGCGACGAACTATCCGGTTGATCGCGCGATCAAGGCGGTCGGTCTCGACTTCGTGGTCGGCGGCGGAACGGGCACTGGACGTCTCGTCGTCACCGGCACGCCCGAGTCGGGCCGCGTCACGTTTGCGGGACTGACGATCAACCGCGGCACGTCGCAGCTCAAGCTCGCCGGCGATGTGAACTGGTTGCCCGGCGAAGGCAACGTTCGCTTCGACCTCGACATCGATGCGCGCGCTTTCCCGATCGCCGACATCATTGCGTTCCTCGACCTCGGCACGCTTCCCGTTAACGGCGATCTGACCGGATCACTCCACCTGGAAGGCCCCAAGAGCGCGCTCGGCGGCGCGGGCTCGATCGCAATCGCGAATGGATCGATCTACGGCGAGCCGATCGACTCCGCGGCCGCGGACATCGCGTTCACGGAAGGGCGGATGCGCGCGACGAACGTCGCAGTCAGGTTCCCGGCCGGCGAGATCAAGGGCGAGGCCGAGTTCGACCTCGCGACCGACCGCTTCAGTTACACGATTGCATCAAGCTCGATCGATCTCTCGAAGCTGAAGCTGCTCGAGGGAATCCGCGGACTTCTCGGCGGCAATGTCACGCTCAGCTCGACGGGCGCCGGATCGCTCGACGACCCCGAACTGGTACTGGAGGCGAAGCTCAATGAAGCGACGCTGCGCGGCCTCACGCTTCCGGCCGGCACGCCGCCGCCATCCATCTATCTCGCGATCCGCAATGGCCGCCTGATCGTCCGCGGCTCGATTGCCGACATCGTCACCATCGAAGGCGAAGGGGCTGTCGGTCCTGAGCTTGCGGTCGACGGACTCGTGAAGGTCACGATCGCCGACATCGCGCGCGTCATCGCGCTCTCACCCGCAGCTGCGACGATCCCCGCTTCCGGAAATCTCGTCATGGATCTTCGTCTCGGAGGCAAACTCTCGCCGTTTGAGGCACTCCTCATCGACGCGACGGTGCCGGTATTCAACCTCAGCGTTTCGGGTCACGAGTTTTCGCCGCGCGAGCCGCTTCGAATCGGTCTCCGTAACGGACGAGTCACGTTCGACGCGTTCGAACTGCGACACGCCGATGGAGGTTTCGCGGTGACCGGCTTCATGGAGCTCACCGGTGCCAAGCGATTGAACCTCGATGTTCAAGGCGGAATCGAGGCAGCCCTGCTTCAGCTATTCGTCACCGACGCACGCGCGAGCGGGCACGTCAAGGTAGCAGTCACGGCACGCGGCACAACCGACGCGCCGGTCATCACCGGCAAGGCGGATCTTGAGAACGCGCAGGTGCGATTCGCCGGCTTCCCGCAGATCCTGGACGACATCAACGGACGGCTGACCTTCCGCGGCGACCGGATCGACATAGACTCGATGCGAGCGACGCTCGGCGGCGGGACCGTGGTCGCCGGCGGCTTCATCGCGGTCCAGGGATTCAAGCCGCAGCGCGCTCGCATCACACTGCAAGGGACCGACGTCACGCTTCGCTACTTCGAGGGCGTCACCGTCGAGGGCAACTTCAATCTGCTCCTCAACGGCGATCTGGAGCGGGCGACGCTGCAGGGCGACGTGGACGTCACACGCGCGCTCTACTTCAAGGACTTCGATCTGCAGCAGTCGGTACTCAACATCATTCTGTCGCGCCGCGGCATCACACCGATCGTGCCGGCCGGATGGCAGGACCGCGTGGACCTTCGCGTCCACCTCGCGGCCCCCGGCACGCTCGCCGTGGAGAACAACATTGCCAAGGTGACCGGAACCGCCGATCTCGACCTCACCGGCACGCTCGCGAATCCAGTCATTCTCGGATCGGTCGATCTCGACGAAGGCGGCACGGTCACGTTCCAGAACATCGACTACCGTCTCGTCCGCGGCACCATCAACTTTCAGAACCCGTTCCGCATCGACCCGTACTTCGACGTCACGCTCGAAGGACGCGTGTCGGGCGGCATCTCCACCGAGCTCGAAAGCGGAACGGTCGATCTCACGATCAATCTCACCGGCACGATCGAGCACCTCACGCCGTCGATCACAAGCGACCCGCCGGCGAGCGACATCACGCTCTTCTCGATTCTCGGCCTCGGCGGGCTGGCGCGGCAAGGCGAGGGAACGAATCAGAGCGCGGGTCTGCTCGGCCAGTCCTTCATCATGCAGAGTCTCTTCTCACAGCTCGGATCGAGAATCCTCCCGTTCGCCGACTCGTTCACATATGACCCCGGCCTCCTCGATACGACCGCCTCCGGTCCCCAGCCGAAGGTCACATTCGAGAAGCGCGTATCCGATGACGTCCGCGTGCTCGTCGTGTACAACATGACGAGCCACGACAGCCGCGAGGTGATCGAATGGCTCGCGACCCGCGACTGGACGCTGCAGCTCACTCACGACGGCGAGCAGAACGAGTACCGGGTCGACGCGCGCTTCCGCCGGCGCTATGACGGACGATGGACGTGGGGCGGACGCGGAAGTCGCAACGACGAGATTTTCGCGCTCGGGAAGATCGCGGATGCCGTCGCGCCCGCCGACGCCATTCCCGCACCTGCGACAACCGCGGTCGCGCCCGTCCCTGCCGGCTCACGCGTCGGCGAAGTTCGTTTCCGCGCCGATGGTGGCTTCGACACGTCGGTGCTGGCCGAACACGTGACGTTCAAGACGGGTGACATGCTGACGCGACGCGCGCTGCAGGAATCCGTCAAGGCGTTACACGCGACAGGAAACTTCCGCGACATCCGCATCGATTCCACCGCGAGCGGGAACGGCGACTCGATCGTCACCTTCACGCTCTCGCTCAACTACCGTATCGACAAGATCGCGTACGCGGGGGTCACCGGATCGAGCAAGCGGCGGGCTGAACGAAAGGCGACCGTGCGGCGCGGAGAGGTCCTCTCGCTCAACGCCGTCGATGACAGCGCAGTCGCGATTCAGGAAGAACTGCGAAAAGCAGGGTATCTCGAGGCCACTGTCGATCCCGAAACCTCATTCCGTCGCGCGGACAATCTCGCGAACATCACTCTCCACGTCGAGCAAGGTCCGCTCGCGAAGATCTCAACAGTCGAAATCGAAGGCGACCTGACTCCCTTCACTGAGGTGGAGCTGCTCAAACGGGTGCGCGGAAAGCCCGGCCGGACGTTCAAGAGCACCGAGCCGAGAGGCGATGCCGATCGCATTCAGAACTATCTCGCGAGCAAGTCGTATCGTCGCGCCGATGTCGAATTCCTCGGGCACACCTATGACAAGAATTCGAAGCAGGTCACGCTCCGCTATCGCGCGACCGTCGGGCCGAAAGTCCGAGTCGATGTCGCCGGCGTTTCGCGAAGCTCGGTGCGCCGGTTGCTCCCGTTCCGCGGCGATCAGGAGTACAGCGAGGACGCGATCGACCGCGCCGCGGAGAACATCGTTACCTCACTTCAGCAACGCGGACACTTCAACGCATCGGTCGATACCGAAAGCCGTCTCGACAGCGGCACGAGTACCTGGATCACGACCTTCAACGTACAACCCGGCCAGCGCTTCCAGCTCACAGACGTGGAGTTCGACGGCAATCTTCAAATTCGCGACAAGGAGCTGGAACCGATCGTGGCGACGAATCCCCGCGGCGGCATCAAGCGGCTCATTTCATCGCTTTTGCGCCGTCGCACCGGTGTCACGCGCGCGCAGTTGACGGCAGACCGCGACGCGCTCGAATCGCACTACCGCCTGCAAGGCTTCTCCGAAGCCGTGGTCGCGTCACCCATTCCGAAAACGAATCCGGATGGCACGCTCGTTGTCACCTTCCCCATCACGGAGGGGCCGCAGACGATCCTCACGCAGGTGAACGTCGAGGGTATCGAACAGGTGAAGACGTCTGCTCTTCCGAAACTCCAGCTCGAGGAGGGCGTGCCGCTCAATCCCGTGATGCTGCGCGAGGACATCATCGCGCTGCAGACGTTTTACGCCGGCCGGGGCAACGCCGAGGTCAACATCTCTCATCAAGTCGACCTGAGTGAGGACAAAAAGTCGGCGCGCCTTCACTACGTCATCAGCGAAGGGCCGCGGGTGAAAGTGGGCGAGGTCTCCGTCCGCGGGAACACATATACCGACTCCGATGTCATTCTGCGGAAGGTCGGACTCGAGAAGGGCGAGCCGTTCAGCTACACCGCGATTCTCGAGGCCCAGCGCGATCTTTACCGCCTCGGCATCTTCGCCCGCGCGGATCTCCGCCCCGAGCAGGCGGGGACATCCGTCTCCGACCGCAACATCACGATCGACGTCGAGGAAGGTCGCAACCTCACGGTCAGCGGGTCGATCGGATTCCGCGCGGGAAGCACATCGCAGCAGGGGAAGCGCGATGCTTCATACCGCATCGCCGCGGGCGTCGCGCACCGCAATCTCTTCGGAACTGGTCGTTACCTCGGGCTCGAGGGCGTCGGCACAGCCGGCGGCGTGAAGGAGCAGGAGTTGTTCATCACGTATCGCGAGCCGTTCATCGGCCGCTACAACGTACCGGTGCAATTGACGATCTATCAGACCGATGACGCGACGCGAAAAGAGACGAGGCTTCTGCAGCGCGGCACGTCGATCGAGGCGTCACGCGTCGCACGCAATCGTACGCGCTGGTCCCTGCAGTACCAGTACAAGATCTCCGAGTGTCTCGAAGGCGATCTCTGCGAACAGCAGGACCGGATCGATCCGGGCGGGGACCGCTCGTTCCTCAACATCCAGATCTCGAGCGTCACGCCCACATTCTTCTGGGACAAGCGCGATGACGTCTTCGATCCACATCGCGGCTTCTTCACGAGCGCGTCGATCGAGTACGCGTTCCCGCTGTTCTCGGCGAAGGCGAACTTCCTCAAGGAGTTCATCCAGGGAGCGTGGTATCTGCCGGTCAGCACGCGCAGCGTCATCGCGCTCTCAGGACGCGTCGGCCTGATTCAGCCGCGAGGCGATGCGGTGGTCCCGCTCTCGGAGCGATTCACCGCCGGCGGTGACACTTCGCATCGCGCGTATCCGCTCGATCTCCTCGGCGATCTCTGCGCCGACAACAGCATCGATGTGCCCGGCTGCGAGCCGACGCTGTTCGACCTCGATGAAAGAGCGGGCGAGTTTCGCCTCGCACCGCTCGGAGGCAACAGCATGTTTCTCTTCAACGCGGAGTATCGCTTCCCGATCTTCAGCAGTCTTGGCGGCGCGGTTTTTGCCGACCTCGGAAACGTCTTCGCCGGATCGAACATCCGCTTCGGCGACCTCCGCTACGGCGCGGGAGCCGGATTGCGCTACCTCTCCCCCGTCGGCCCGATCCGCCTCGACGTCGGCGTCCCCCTCGACCGCCGCGCATACGACCGCCCGTTTAGCTGGTCGATCACGCTGGGGTATGCGTACTGACGAGGGCTGAGGACTCGAGGAAATTCAACATTCAACATTCAACATTTCGCTTCAAGTCACAGAGAAGACGGGAATGTTGAATTTTGAATGTTGAATGTTGAAGCGCGCTGACCTATACGAGCGGTTGCACGCTGTCAGCGGCGGCTTCGGCGCGTTCGGCTTCCAGCCTTGCGATTCGCGCGCGGAGGTCGCCAACATCTGTGTGGAGCTTCGTCAGCTCGTCCTTGACTGCCTCACGCGCGATCTCCTGGAGCTTGGAGGTGAGCTTCTTGACCTGTTCCGACTGAAACTGTGTCAGGCGGCTGAGCGGCTCGCCGAACAAATCCTTGAGCATGGATTCAATGTCTTGAGCCATAGCGGCCTCCGCAGCAATTGAAGTGCCACGACCTTCATGCCACAATCTGCGCCACGCAGTATCGGATGCACATCAAATCGTTCGCAGACTTCTGGCCGTACTACGTGCGTCAGCACGCGAGGCCGCGGACCCGTATGCTGCACGCAATCGGTTCGGTGCTCGCGGTCGCGCTCGTCGCCGTCGCCTTCGCGGTGAACCTATGGGTGCTTCTTCTCGCACCGATCATCGGCTACGCGTTCGCCTGGTACGCCCACTTCTTCGTCGAGCACAACAAGCCGGCGACGTTCGGCCACCCGTTCTATTCACTCGCCGCAGACTACAGGATGCTGTTCCTCATGATGGCCGGACGCATGGACGACGAAGTCGAGCGTCACCTCCGCTTGCCCGCCGAAACATCGAACACCTGATTTCGCAGGTAGTCGTCCGGTGTCCATGGCGAGGCACTTCCGCCGAGGTACTTGTGAAACCAGTCGAGGTGCGCGGTGTAGTAGAACGCCATCTCGTTCCACGCCGGCCAGTGACCTGCTTCAGGGAAGATGATGAGCCGTGACGGCACGTTCATCTTCTGCAGCGCGGTGAACATCATCACGCTCTGCGAGTATGGGACGCGAAAGTCGATCTGCCCGGTGATGACGAGCGTTGGAGTCTTGAAATTCTTGACGAAGTTCGATGGCGACCACTTCTCGTACTGATCCGACTCCCACGGCGCGCCGCGAAGATCCCATTCCGGGAACCAGAGTTCCTCGGTCGAGTAGTAGAACGAGCGGAGATCGAAAATGCCCATCATCGACGCGAGCGCCTTGTAGCGGTCGGTGTGGCCGGCGATCCAGTTCATCATGTAGCCGCCGTACGACCACCCCATCGCACCGATGCGATCGCGGTCGACGTACGGAAGTTTCTCGAGCGCGTCGGTCACGCGCATGACGTCCTCGTATGGACGCCCACCCCAGTCACCTGAGATGGCGGCGGTAAACTCCTGGCCGAAACCGGTCGAGCCGTGAGGGTTCGGGAACGCGACTACGTAGCCGGCGCCCGGATAAACCTGCCAGTCGCCGCGGAAGGCATCGGTCCACTGCTGCTGCGGCCCGCCGTGAACGTTGAGGATCAGCGGATACTTCTTCGCCGGATCGAATCCGTGCGGCTTCACGATGAACACCTGCACCCGCGCGCCATTTGCTCCCGTCACCCACATGACCTCCGCGGGGCGGATGTCGACCTCTTTTGCGAGAGTCTCGTTCAGGCGCGTGAGCGGCATACGGGCAGCTGACGCGCCGCGAGCGGGCACGCCGAGTGCGAGCCTGAACAGCTCTGTCGGCTCGCCGACGGAGCGTCCGATGTAGATGATCGACTTCCCGTCGGGCGCGATCTCGAAGTCGTCGATCTGCCGGTCGTCGACAACCGGAGCGATCGACTGCGAGGCGAGATCGTAACGATAGATCGGCGTGCGCCCCTCGACCGGACCTGTGAAGAAGATCGACTTCGAGTCGGCAGACCAGCGGAAGTCATCGACCCAGTTGTTGAAGGCGGTCGAGACCGTGCGCGTCGTTCCCGCGCGGCGATCGTAGAGCGCGAGGAAGACATGGCTCGACTCGTATCCGGGATCGCGCTGCGTCCGGTAGGCGATGTAGCGCCCGTCCGGCGAATACTTCGGACTGCTGTCGTACGCCGGATTCGCAGCCGTTATGTTGCGCGGCTCGCCCGAAGCCTTCAACGGGATGAGATACAGATCGTTGTTCGTCGACGACGCGCGCTTCGCATCGGGATTGGCAGAAATCACCAGCTCCGAGGCATCGGGTGAGACGTCGTACTGCGGCGCGCCGCCGAGTTGGAACGGCGGAAAGTCATTGCGTCCCGGCGTCACGTCGCGCGTCTCGCCCGATTCGACGTCGATGAGCCAGGTGTGCGAGATCATCCCGTCGCGCCAGGCGTTCCAGTGGCGATAGAGAAGCTCGTCCGACATGTGCGCTTTGAGTTTCCCCTCGCCGCGCGTGTCGGAGATCTTCTTGCTGCAGGCATCGTCGCCGCCGCACTCCGGGTAGACGTCGGTCACGAACGCGATGAAACGGCTGTCGGGCGACCAGACCGGATCCCACAGACCCGTCGAGATCGAAGTGAGCTGCCGTGGCTCGCCGCCACTCATCGGAAGGAGCCAGAGGTTCGCGAGGCCGTCTTTTTCGCGGATGAACGCGAGAGACTTCCCGTCAGGCGAGAAGAGCGGGGTCGAGTCTTTCTCGCCCTGCGTGATCGCGCGGACGCGCTGGCCGTCCGAGGCAGCGGTCCAGATCCGTGATGTTTTCTTCGCCCGAGGAAGATCGTACGAGGTCAGCGTGAAGGCGGCAGTCCGGCCGTCGGCCGCGAGCGTCAGCTCGCTCGCAGACTTGACGCGATAGAGGTCTTCGATCGTAAAGGCCCGCTTCTGCGCGGAAGCGGTTCCCGCAGCCAGAATGAGACAGAGCAGAAGTGAGATTCTTTTCATCGTTTCCTCGATTTATGATGGCGCCCTCGCAAGGAGCAATAGACGATGCCGCTTCTCGAAGGCAGGACAGGAATCATATTCGGTGTGGCGAACAAACGTTCGATCGCATGGGCGATCGCGCAGTCATTGGCGCGGGAAGGGATGCGCCTCGCGTTCACCTACCAGGGCGAGCGGCTGAAGGAAGGGGTCGAGAGTCTCAGCTCGACGATTCCCGGATCGCTGCTCCTCGCGTGCGACGTGACGAATGACGCGGAGATCGACGCAGTGTTCGGCGAGGTCGGCAAGCAGTTCGGCCGCCTCGATGCGCTCGTGCATTCTGTTGCGTTCGCGCCGCGCGAGGATCTCGAGAACGAGTTCGTTAAAACTTCGCGTGACGGTTTCAAGCTCGCACACGACATCTCCTCATACTCACTCGTCGCGCTGAGCCGCGCCGCGATGCCCCTCATGTTGCAGAACGGCGGCGGATCCGTTCTCGCGCTCACGTATTACGGCGCTGAGAAAGTAGTCGAGGGCTATAACCTGATGGGCGTTGCAAAAGCATCGCTCGAGGCGAGCGTCCGCTACCTCGCGGCGAACCTCGGCCCCCAGAACATCCGCGTCAACGCAATCTCCGCGGGTCCGGTCAACACTCTCGCCGCGCGCGGAATCAAGGGCTTCACCGAGATGCTGAAGCATCACGCCGAACGCGCGCCGCTCCGCCGCAGCGTCGAGCTCGAAGAAATCGGCAACGCCGGCCTCTTCCTGATCTCCAGCATGAGCTCCGGCATCACCGGCGAAGTCATGTTCGTCGACTGCGGCTACAACATCATCGGGTTGTAAAACGGGGTCAGGTCTTGATTTTTGCTTTTCCCGACTGTGAAAAAGCAAAAATCAAGACCTGACCCCGCCTTCCGGTAGAGTTCTGCGCGTCCGATTCTCCATTCCGAGGTGGTTTTTTCCACACCCCGTGGAGAACAACAGAGGCCAGGGTCAGGTCTTGATTTTTGCTTTTCCTGACCGTCAAAAAGCAAATTTCAAGACCTGACCCCATCATCTTCGGGTGGGGGGAACTCGAGGTCGGTGTTGATGCCGGTGCGGGAAGGTTTGCGGGGGCCGGGGAAACCACTGGGTCGGCCGGAGGATTCTTTGTTGGAGCTGTGCCCACCCGACCCGCCATCCCAGAAGCCTCTCTTTTTTTGCTCTTCTACAGGCGCGTCCATGGTGTTCTCCCGTGCGGATCTTACCGCGAAAGTGGCATCTCTCTCGCAATACTAATAACAGCCAAAAGGAGGAAGGGAATGGTCGACAACATGAATCCTACCAATCAGTTCCACCCGTACACCCCGGTCGATGCAACGCCCAATAGCGAGCGTCCGACTGGCGGGCTCAACGACCTTCTTCGCAAAGTCGGAATGGGCCCGACGGGAAGCATGAAGATGCGTGAGTCAGTCGACAAGTTCCGCGGTTACGCGCAGAAAAATCCCAGCGCTGTGCTCGGTGGCCTCGCGGCCCTGGCAATCGGCCTGGGGATGATGCGCCGCCGCGGTTCCAGGTAATTTTCGCGAAACCTGCGATCGAAAGCGCCGCCGGCCTCGGCGGCGCTTTTTTACTGAGAGTGGACGGTGTAGTCGATCTTCACGATTCCGTCGCTTCCCATTCGACCGTCAATCTTCACCTTGGCCATCTGCGGCATGACACCGCTCGTTTCACCCTCGCCCTCAATCGTGAACGTGTCGTTCGTGCGCGTCATCTTGCCCTGCATCCTGCCTTGCGAGTCGATGAGATTGGAACTGGTGACGAGCTGGGTTGTCATCGAGAGGGCCGCGAGCTCTGCAGCGTTCTCCGCGAGAGTTGCCGCAACAACGCGCGACCGGAATCTCTGCGCCTCCCCGAGGGCGCGCGACGAATCGAGGAGCAGCAGCTCCATCAGCGCGAAATAAAGCAACGCCATCGTTAGCGCGGCGACGAGGACAAATCCCCGCTCAGTCGTGCGGTCGCGGTTGAAGAATCTGATCGATCTCACCTTTTCCTGATCCTTTGCTTTTGATGCGAACCGAATACGACCGCCCTGGAATCTCGAACGTGGCGATCTCCAGCTCGGGCAGACCGCGCGCGATCCACTCACCTGTCTTCAAAGTCCCCGCGCCATAAGAGATCCTGCGGGCCTCTCCCGCTTTGCTGAAATCCCACACCACAGTTTCCGCGTAACCCGTGTTGCGCAGCGTGTAGACGATGAGGATCGTCGGCGACTGCGTGTACACGTCGTGTGAGTACGGATACGGATTTTTCCCGACACCATCGAGCACGTCTTTCCGCAGCCTGGACAGCATGGCGATCACTTGTGGGTGACGCGAGAAATTGAGTTTGTACTTCTTCTCCATCCGCCGCATCTCGGACGTCATCGTCACGAGCATGATGAGAAAGACGCCGAAGATCGTCATGGTAAAGACGACCTCGAGAAGGCTGAACCCGCGCGCGCGCCGCTTCACCAAAGGTTGGTCCCTCCGGTGTAGGCGCGCATCAGCGTCAGTTGCGCGACGCGCTGTCCGCCGTTCCACTTCACGCTGAGCGTCACCGCCTTCACACCCGCCGATCTTCCAGGCACAACATCGACCTCGGTCGTGTACGGTTTGAGCGGATCGAGGATTGTCGTGTCGGTGCTGAACTTGTCGGTCAATGCATCGAGCTCGCCGAAGTCGACGCGCCGGACGATCTCCCCCTCGTTCGCGAGCACCTGGTAGACGAGAATTGTTTCCGCCGCCTGCTGCAGCCGCTTGCTGCGTTCGGCGAACATCGAGAGGGTCGTCAGGATGACGACGGTCAGCACCATGAGGGCGAACAGAAGCTCAACGAACGAGAAACCGCGCTGGTGTCGCATGGGGTGGACGTTTGGATTGTAGCTTGGCGTGCCGTAGACTCCCGCGCCGATGAAGCTCCGTTTTGCCCCATCACCTACCGGATTCCTCCACGTCGGAGGCGCCCGCACCGCGATCTTCAATCTGCTTCACGCGCACCGCAGCGACGGGCAAATGATTCTGCGGATTGAGGATACGGATGTCGAGCGCTCGCGGCAGCACCACGCGGAGCAGATCGTCAGTTCGCTCGAGTGGCTCGGGATCCAATGGGATGAGGGGCCGATCTACCAGAGCGACCGTCTCGACCGTTATCGCGAACGAGCCGAGGAACTGGTGCGGGCCGGCCGCGCGTATCGCTGCTTCTGCACTATTGAGGAGTTGGACGCGGACCGCACGGCCGCCGAGCGCGTCGGCAAGTCCTACAAATACAGTGGCAGATGCCGCGCTTTTGCCGGGGCCGACACGCCGCGCGATCAGCAGCACGTCATCCGATTCGCGGTGAATCCCGGCGCAATCGAGTTTCACGATCTCATACGCGGCGACGTTCGTTTCGAAGCGGAGCTGATCGACGACTTCGTGCTCCTTCGCTCCGACGACTATCCGACGTATCACCTGTCGGTCGTCGTCGACGACATCGACATGGCGATCACCCACGTGGCGCGCGGTGACGACCATCTCTCGAACACGCCGAAACACATCCTGCTCTTTCAGGCATTCGGCAGCGTGGTCCCGGTATTTGCCCACCTGCCCCTCATCCTCGGCAGCGATCGCAAACGGCTCAGCAAGCGTACGGGCGCAACCTCGGTCGAGGAGTATCGCGACCTGGGAATCGTTCCGGACGCGCTCTTTAATTTTCTCCTTCTCCTCGGGTGGAATCCGGGAGGTGACCGCGAGTTGATCCCGCGCGACGATGCCGGCGCACTGTTCGATCTTTCCGACGTGAACAAAGCGCCAGCTGTCTTCGACGCGGAGAAGCTGCTCTGGATGAACGGCCAATACATAATGCGGATGAGCGCCGAGCAGCTCGAGCCTCATCTGCGCCCGTTCCTCGCGGAAGGGACGCCCGGGCTCGATGTCATCCGCCCCATCATCGAGTTGAACAAGACGCGCTCGCGAACGCTGAAGGAACTTGCGGCTCAGATGGAGCCGTACTTTGCCGGGGACGACGCAGTGGCGTATGACGACGAGGCAGTGAAGAAGCACATCAAAGGCGATGAGCTCCCGGTCCGTCTCGGCAATCTGCGCGAGGCACTGGCCGCGGCCGAGCCGTTCGATGCAACGACTACCGAAGCCGCGCTACGGAAGCTCGCGGAATCGAGCGGGGTGAGCGCGGCCAAGTACATTCACCCGCTGCGCATAGCGCTGACCGGCAAGATCGCCTCGCCGGGCATCTTCGACGTGGCCGTGACCCTTGGCAAGGAACGATCGATTCGCCGTCTCGAACGTCTGATCAAGCGGCTTGATGAGCTGATCTAGCTCGGTCGGAGGCGCAGCCCGGTCATCACTTCCAGTCCGGAATCCTCCCCGGCGTCCACGGCGCAGCGCTTCGATTGAGCTCCTTCTCGATAGCCGCGAGATCAACCTCGATGACACGGCGCAGCTTTTCGAGCAGTGGCTTCATCTGCGCTTCCGCAAGAGACAACGCTTCGCGATGTGTGCCCGTCGGTGGAGCCGTCGTTGTCAGACCATTGACAGCGGTCGTCACGCGCTCGAGCAGCGTCGGCGGGGCCGGTTCATTCTGCGCTTTGAGCACGGCATCGCCATTGAGCTCTTCGTCGATATCGAGAAGTACGGCTTCGAGTGCGTTGACGCGTCCGAGGAGCTTCGTATCGGGTCCTTCGATCTCGTCGAGTGCACGGCGGATCAACCGCGCGCGCGTCAACGTCTCCGCCGTCGCCTTGTCGATCCCCATTGCGGTCTTCTGGAGCCGTGACGCCCTCTTCTGAAACTCGAGCACCGCGTTGCGGTCGGCCGCATTCATGATCGAAAGGTACAAAGAAACGACTTCGAACGGATGCGCTTCGCCGAGTGGCGTCTCGATTCCGTCGATCCGTTTCGAAAGTCGGACCGTGTACCTTCCCGGTGCGACGAGAGGTCCAGCCGGGGGTGCCTGGAAGAGGTTCGGCTCCGGAGGCGTGACCTCGATCGGAAGCGGCGCGGGATAGCGCAGGTCCCACGCCACGCGATGAAATCCGGCCGTGACCGGACCGGTCACACGGCGGATTACGTTGCCCTCGTCGTCCGAAACAACGAACACGACCGCCGGCTCACTTTCGCGAAGTTCTGTGCGCAACTGTTCGCGCGTCGGGTACGGAATCGGTGGCGGTTCGTTGCTGCCATCCTTTTCGACACGCGACTCCTCCGCCCAGCGCTGTTTGCGCCGGCTCTTGAGCTCGTCCTTGAGGTAGTACGTGAAGACGGCTCCGAACGGCGGATTGGGAGCGGTGTAGAACGAGGCGCCCTGAAACGCGGCTCCCGGGAGTCCGAGCGGCATCCGCTCGACGTAAAGTTCGGCGGCGCGAGGTGCAAACAATACGGCTTCGGCGGCGGCGGTCGTCTCGGTCATCGTGCGCAGCGGACGGTAGTCGTCGAGGATGTAGATGCCGCGGCCGAACGTACCGACGACGAGATCGTTGCGACGCTTCTGAATCCAGAGATCACGCACCGCGATCGTCGGCAGACCGCCCTTGAGCTGGATCCAGGTCCCTCCGCCGTTCTGCGTGAACCAGAGTCCGTACTCGGTTCCGACGAAGAGAAGATTGCGATCGACGTGGTCCTCCACGATCGCGTACGCCGTGCCGTTTGCCGGCAGGTTCGACGCCAGCGATTTCCACGTCGCCCCGCGGTCGGTGCTCTTGAGGACGTACGGCTTGAAGTCGCCCGTCTTGTGATTGTCGAACGCGGCATAGACCGTGTTCGCGTCGTGCGCGGATGTCTCGAGACGCGACACGTACGTCATGTCGGGCACGCCCGCAAACTTCTCGACCTTCCTCCAGTTCGCGCCGCCGTCCTCACTGATCTGAATCAGTCCGTCGTCAGTGCCGGCGTAGATCAAACCCTCTTTGAGCGGCGACTCGGCGAGCGAGACGATGTTGCCGTAGTACGAAGTCGACGCGTTCTTCGCGACTGCGTCCACGCCCCAGACACGTCCCATGACCGGCAGCTTGCTGCGATCCATGTTGCGCGTGAGATCGCCGCTCACCGCCTTCCACGTATCGCCGCGATCGTCGCTTCGGAACAGATACTGTGCGCCGAAATAGATGCGGCTGCTCTTGTGGGGGCTGACGATGAGCGCCGAGTCCCAATTCATCCGGAGCGGGGCCATGCTGCCGGTGGCCTGCGGCTGGATATCGAGCGCCTCACCCGTTCGCTTGTCGAAACGGGCGAGGCCTCCGTTCTGAGATTCCGCGTAGACGATGTCGGAGTTTTCGGGGTCGGCCATCGTGCGGAATCCGTCACCACCGAGGGTGATGTACCAGTCTGAACTCGTGATGCCGTGAGCAGTGGTGGTCCGTGAGGGAACGCCGAGACTGAAGTTGTCCTGAGTGCCGCCGTACACATGGTAGAAGGGCAGCGCGTCGTCGGCGCTGATCCTGTAGAACTGCGTGACCGGAAGATTCTGTTTGAAGTTCCACGCACTTCCGCGGTCGAACGTTTCGTAGAGGCCGCCGTCGTTGCCGATCAGAATGTGATCGCTGTTGTCAGGATCGATCCAGATTGCATGGTGATCGACATGCACGAGGTTCTGATCGATCTTGCGGAACGTCTTTCCGCCGTCGTCGCTGACGCGCGGGTAGGTATCCATCGAGTAGACGCGATCGGCGTTGTTTGGATCGACGAAGATCTCGTTGTAGTACTGCGGACTCGCCGACATGTACGAGTTTGTTTTCTCCCAGTTCGCGCCGCCGTCCGTCGAGCGGAAAAATCCGCCGCTCTTTCGCGCCGCTTCGACGATCGCATAGACCGTCCTGGGAGCGAGCGGCGAAATCGCGAGGCCGATTCTCCCCATCTGTTCCTTCGGCAGGCCTTCCGTCAGCTTTGTCCATGTCGTACCGCCGTCGGACGACTTGTGGATGCCGGACTCGGGTCCGCCGTTGATCAGCGTAAAGACGTGACGGCGTCGCTGATACGCAGCGGCATATAGAACATCAGGATTACCCGGCTCGAACACAATGTCACTGACGCCCGTGTTCTCGCTGATCTTGAGCGCGGGCTTCCAAGTCTTGCCTCCATCGGTCGACTTGAACAGCCCGCGATCGCCCCCGGCATTCCACAGCGGCCCCTGCGCGGCGACGTACACGACGTTGGAGTCGCGCGGATCGACGAGAATCTTTCCGATGTGCTCTGACTTTGCGAGTCCGACGTTGGTCCACGACTTTCCACCGTTAGTCGACTTATAGACGCCATCACCCCACGCCACCGAGCGCTGGCTGTTGTTCTCGCCGCTCCCGACCCAGATGGTCAGCGAGTCGCGCGGATCGATCGTCACGCAGCCGATCGAGTACGACTTCTCGCCGTCGAAGACGGGCGTGAAGGTCGTGCCGGCATTGGTCGTCTTCCAGACGCCGCCGGATGCGACGGCAATGAACCAGGTGTTGTGATCGCGAGGATCGACTGCGATGTCGATGATGCGTCCCGAGGTGAGGGCCGGCCCAATCCCGCGAAGCTGGAGTCCGGCGAATGTCTTCTCTCCGTACTTCGAAGTGTCTTCGGGTTTGGCATCGGCTGCGTGGAGCGAGGCGCTGCCGAGAATCGAAGCGGACGCGATGACGACGGCAATTGCGAATTTCATGGCGGGAGATAGTAGACCGTCCACCAACCAAATGCGCGGGCGGGCGCTACTTGTCGTCGTTCTGTTGCCGCGTCTTTCGGGCTACGGGAGGGCCAAAGAAACGCCGTCTTCTCGCCCTCTCGTCCTTCTCTCAGTCTTCTTTCGGCGGTTTGGCGAGCAAGTGGGCTACATACCCGATCAGGAAGATCGCCGACGTCACCCAGTGGCTTATGGCCATCGCCTTGCGGATCGCGTCGTTTGTCGCGATCTGCATCAGGTAGGCGGAGAGCGTCATCGGCGCGATGAGCAGCATCGACCAGATTCCGCTTCGGCGGTTTCCTTCGTCGCCTCCGAACCGCAGTTTGGGCAGGATGTGATTGCCAAACGCCCATCCGATGACAAAGAGAAGAATCGGCGCGATCACGACGTGAGCCGACAGCATGTGAGGCTGCCATGGATGATTCGCTGCTGCGAACTCGTCCTCGCCCTTCATCCAGTACTTCATCGCTGCGAAGACGAGGCCTGTCAGCGTCGTGAGCGCAAGCGTGACGTGAAGATAGAAGACTTGCGCGCGGCTCATTTCACCTCGGCACCAATCACCTCGTGCAGCGCGAGGACTTTGCGCGATGCCTCGAGGACAGCGCGTGCAGTGAGGCTCGCGCCCGACATCGGACGGATCGCGCGCTTCAGCGAAAGCTCGTCCTCGAGCTTTCGCCCCTTGAACTGATCGATCCAGCGCTTTTTCGGCGCGTAGTCAGGAGGCTCATCGAACGAGAGGACCTCGATCGCTGCAATCCTGCCGTCGGATCCGACCACGATCATCACCGTCTCGGGCAACGTTCGCACGCGGTGGGTGTCGAAATAGGCAAAGCCGGCGACCTTCCCTCCGGCGAGTCCCGCATACCGAACGACAAGCTGGCCCTGCAGGTCGAGACCGGACTTCTTCCTTGCTGCGTCGAGCTGCTGCCTGGTCAAAAAGACGCTCTGCCGCGTCACTTTCGTGCCGGCGGCGAACGCGGCGGCGAGCGCCTGCTGCTGCGTCATGAAGACGCGCGCATGCGCCGACAGCGCGGCCGTCGCGAGGATGACGCCGATTGCGAAGCGCTTCATCAGAAGATGTATCCCAAAGAGACATTCCACTGATTCGTGCCTGTTCCGGCTTCGTTGTCTAAATTCTGGTAGTCGGCCTTGATCACCGTCTGGCTGATCGGCTTCCACTGAAGCCCCATCGTAGTGATCGCCTGGTCGAGCGCGCGGTTGAGCGAGAAGCCTGTCGGAACACTGCGCTGGGGGTTCAGCTTCTCGTAGCGGACAAACGGCGTGATTGAGCGCTCACCGAAGCCGCGAAACGAAGCGAGGTCGTATCCGATCTCACCGTACCATCCACCAAAGCTCTCGCCGACCGAATTCGTGCCAGTGAGCTTGTTGAGCGCGTTGACCATTGCCGCGTCGTTGAGCGTGGCACGCGTCCAGAGGCCGCGGAGCTGCAGTCCGCGAAGGCGCGACTCCGCGTGCAGATCGAACATCGTGACGCGCGCTTTCACTTCCTCGCCGTTAGCCACGGCGCGCTGGCCGGAGTTCCCGCTGTAGGCCGACACCCCGAGCACCGTTCCGACCACCGGCTGATAGTCGAGGCGTCCGGTCAACGCGAAATCCTCGGCGAGTGACTGCGCGCCGTTGCCGCGGCCGCTGCGAATGCCGCCCGATGTAAACCGCGCGGCGTCCAAACCTGTCGTCAGATACGCGCGCCAGCTCACAGGCCCGTTCTCACCGAACATTCCGGCTCCCATTTCGCGCCACGTCGCGGGAATAATCGTTCGCTCGACGAGCGGGCGGCGAGAGCCGAGGTAGGCGGTCGGCTCGTGCTGTTCGTTGATGAAGCCCATCGGAACGAGAAAAAGTCCCGCTCGGATTCCGAGGTCGGGGCGTGCGAGGAAATCGAGATACGCAAACTCGACCGAGACCTCGCCCCCGGCTCCGGTCGAGCCATGCTCGAACTCCGTTTCGGAGTTGAAGAGGATGCGGTCGTTGAACTTGTAGCCGGTGTAAAGGACGGCGCGCAGCTGGTCGGCGGTGTCGCGTGTGCTGACTCTCGCGCCGGCGTCGTTGCTTCCCGCGACATTCTGATAGAGGAACTCGCCGTAGCCGCCGAACGACACGCCGGGCTGCGCGCGATAGACCTTCGACGCGGCAGCGCCGAGGCCGAACTGCTCGATGTCGGCAGCAGCAGGCTTGTCGGCCTGCCGATTCTTCAGCGCTTCGATCTCGGTGATGAGAATCTCGATCTGCCGCTGCATCTCCCTGACGCGCGACTCGAGCTCCGCCGCAGCGGGCGCTTCCTGCGCAAGCGAAGCGGATGCAACGAACAGTGAAAGTAAGAATGCCAAACCATGCTTCAACATGTTCAATCCTTTAGGGTGAAGTTGGGGTCGAGAACTGTGATCCCGCGCGCGCGTTCGAGAAACTGTTTCGACACGTAGATGAAGGACTCGCCGATGAACGCTGCGGCTACGCCGTTCGCATTCGCCCACCGAATACCCTCCTCCGGTCCCATCACATAGAGAGCGGTCGAGAAAATGTCGGCAGTGAGTGCGTCGGATGAGATGGCTGATGCGGAGCCGCGAGGCGGGAGCGGCTCGCCGGTGCGCGGGTCGATGATGTGCGACAGCGTTCGACCGCCGATGACGAACGACTTCTCCGATCCCGAGCTGGTGGATAGCGACGCGTCGTGAATCGTGAATGCGACGACTGGACGATGGCGGTCGGCAGGATCGGCAATCGTCACCTCGCGCTCGCCGCGGACGCCGATCTGGCCGCCGAAGTTGATCAGGGCTCGACTCGACGCGATCCCGGCAAGCATGCGATCGATCGCGTAGCCCTTGCCGAATCCCCCCTCCTCGAACTTCGCACCGTTGATGAGAACGACGCGGGTGAGCTCGACGAAGCGGACATTCGATGATGCAATCGCCTTCAGAGCCGCGGCGATCGCGTCGCGCGATGGAATCGCTCCCGCGAAGCGCGTCTTCCACGCGTCGATCAGCGGGCGCATCAACGGATTGAACGTGCCACCGGTGCGGCGCGACTGATCGACGACCGAGCGCAGGAGTTTCGACAGTTCCGGTGACACGGCGAGATCGCCGTCCCGGTTCAATCTGGAGAGTTCGCTCCCCTCGCGCCATGTCGAGAGAAATCCCTCGATCCTCTCCGCCTCGGCGAACGCGCGAGCGATCTGCTTCTCCGGCTCGACCCCGCCCTCGACGCTGACCTCGCACACCGTTCCCATCAGGTACCGAGCCCTGCTGACTTCAGCGGTACTGGCGGGAGCGGCGGCGAGCAGGATGATGACTGTCGCCGCCAGCTTCATGGTGCCTCTGCCGGAATTCGCTGGGCCGCGCGGATCCGGTCGACGATCGAAGATCCGATGAGCCACGCCGCACAGACCGCGATCATGCCGATCGATACCCACTTCCCGTAGATGCCGATGGGCGTCCACGGTTCGGTCGCGGTGTGAATTGCCTCACTGTTCGGAAGCAGCTCTGCCTCAGAGAACTCATGAATCGCATAGAAGATGACGTGGCCGGTGAACATCAGCAGAAAGAGGCCGGTCACCTGGAAGAAGCGCTTGAGGTTGATGTACGGCGCGTAATGAGCCCAGATCCACGAGAGGCCGGCCGCCGCGGCGGCGCCGAGAATCGCGCCGATCGTGAAGCCCGGCTGGCGTACCTGAATCAGCATCAGCGCGGTCTCCATTCCTTCCCGCGTGATCATGAGCAGCGTGAAGAAGAACGTGCCGGCAATCGCGAGCGCGCGGCTGCCCCGCGTCGCATGATGCTCGAGCTTCTGCTCCATATTCCGCTTCATCCGCGGCGCCGTGCGCAGCATCTGCAGGACAAACGTAGCAACGAGCACCGCGGCCACGAGAGCCAGGACGCCCTCCCACAACGGCTGATTGACCCTTTGCAGCACGAGCCCGAGTGCGAAGCTCGCGAGAACCGAGACACCGATTCCCCACCAGACGGCCGGTCGCAGCCAGGTACGCCCGGTCTTGCTGAGATACGCGAAGATGATCGCGACGGTGAGGAAGGCCTCGAAGCCTTCGCGGAAGACGATGATGAGCGCGTTGATCATGAGGTCACTTTCGGAGCCGGAGTGAAGCGGTTTGAATCATCTGCACGCGGTCGGGTGCGTCGGGCTGCTCGCCCTTCTTCGTGCATGAGTCGCATACGCCGAGAATCTGAAGGTTGTGGAACGTGGGGGTGAACTTCTTTTTCGCGCAGATCTCGTGCTGGCGCTCTTCGAGAATCGGGTCGTTGAACTCGATGACGCCGCCGCACGTGGTGCAGATCAGATGATCGTGATGCGAGTTCCCGGTGACGTGCTCGTAGTGGTAGTGATCCTCGCCGAGGTGAACGCGGCGGACCATGCCTGACTTCACGAGCAGTTCGAGGGTGCGGTAGACGGTGGCGCGAGAAATCTTGGCCCCCTTCTCTTTCATCTTGAAGAGAAGCTCGTCCGCCTCGAAGTGATAGTGCGTCGAGAAGATCTCGCGGAGAAGCGCGGTCCGCTCGCCTGTGAGCTTGAGTCCCTGCTTCTGAAGGAACTCCTGAAAGCGTCCGATTTCCTTGATGAGATGGGCCATTGCCGTCCGTTGTTAGTTGAGACTGAGTCTCAGTCCAGACAAGGAATGGTATTTCGGCTCCGGGTGCACGTCAAGTGTCAACCGTCACCGAAGGCGCACCATAGTGCTGAGTGCTGAGAGGACGATGGCATCCTGAGCGAAGCGAAGAATCCCCGCGCCAAGATGATGATGGCCCGGACGCGGGGGATCCCTCGCTGCGCTCGGGATGACACAGGCCCACGAGCGATGATCCGCTCAGGACTCAGTCTCAGGACTCAGGACTCAGCACTCAAGACTCAGCACTCAGTCTAAAGATGCGTCTGCGCCGATTCCGCGGCGACGCGGATCTCGGGCTGGCGGGGATTGATCGCGAGCGATCGGTTCCAGAAGTCGAGTGCGCGCGCGTACTCGTTCTTTTTCGCGTAGACGGTCGCGAGGTTGTTGAGCGCGGTGGTCGACGAAGGCTGAAGGCTGAGAGCGCGCTCGAGCTCGCCGAGTCCCTCCGCGTATCGGTCGGCTTGCGAGAGTGCGGAGCCGAGATTCGCGGCGATGATGAACGACTGCGGGAAGATCTCTTTGCCTTTGAAGAGCAGCGAAATCGCGCGCGCCGTCATGTCCCTGCTGCGATAGAGCGACGCAAAGTCGACGAACCAGCGGTCGGCGTTCGGGAGTCCTTTCGTCACCGCCTGCATGAACACGTCATCCGCCGCCGCGTACTGCTGCCGGTCGAAGAGCGTCATCGCCATGTTGAGATAAGGCGTGGGACGCGTCGGATTGATGTCGATCGCTTTCTGGAACGCCTCGACTGCCTCGCGCGTCTTTCCCTGCTTCCGAAGTTCGATCCCTTGATTGTTGCGAAAAGCGTAGAGGCCCCACTGGTCAGGGGGCAACGGCTGCGCGGCCACCGCGGGATTCTCCTGCTCATCGAGCTGCGGCAATGCGCTCTGCGCCAAGTCGAGCATGTGTCCGATCGCCTGGAGATTGCGCTGATATATCTGCGCGTTCACGCGCTGAGTCACGGCCAACGGCCGGTCGCTGAGAACCTCGCTGTAGCTGACAACGCCGACTGACTCTACCGGAGCGATGTCCTTGAAGGCCCACCGCGCTACCGTCCCCTGCATGTCGCCCGAGGCGGGAAGCCCGAGGATTGCGAGGATGGTTGGGGTGAGGTCGTAGATCGAGATCGTGTGGCTTCCACGGTTTGGCGCGACGTGATTTCCGTACGCGATGAACACGCCGGGATTCCGGTGATCCGAAAGCGCCGCGCGCCCGACCGGCTGCACACGCGGCCGCGGCTTGCCCCATCGGAATCCATGGGCCGACACGATCATCACCGTCGTGTCTTCGCTGAGCACCTGCATCCACTCGCCGATGAGACGGTCGATCTCGGAGTAGTAGTTTGCGACGGTCGGCCAATACTTGCGGTACTGCTCCTGGCTGATTCCCTCGCGGTAAGGCGGGTGGTACGGCGCGAAGAGGTGATTGGCGACGTCGGTTCCCTCGTACGACATCATGAGGAGCAGCGGCGCCTTGTCGCGATAGAGGTTCATCGCGGTGCGGTGATCAGTCCACGTCTTCGCGAGCACGCCGCGGAAAATGTTGACCGGGTCGGCCGGATTGTTCGCGGCGACAGCCTGGTCGTACTCGGCGCCCGTGATGTTCAGAAACCGCCGCACCTGCTCGGATCCGATCGTGGAGACAGGAACGAGGGCCGACTGCATCCTGGGAGCGGCTGATGCCGGGTAGATCGCATCGTCCAGGAGCTGCACGGGAGTATCGAAGACCACCGTCTCCCCCTCCATCGGAGGCCAGGCCGTCCACCAGTTGCCGACGACCGCGGGACGCCCGAATGCCTCCGCGATCTCCCACACGGCCGGAGAGCGGCGCGTGTTCGAGTCGACCGGCGCCACGCCTGCGAGAAAATCGATGACCCCGTGACGGTCGGGTGAGACGCCTGTCGCAAGCGTCGTCCAGACCAGCGGCGAGACGGTCGGTTGAATCGTCTGAAGCGATGCCGTCGTGCCATTGCGCACGAGCGCCGCGATGTTTGGGATGCGCCCGTCGTTCGCGAGCTCCTGAATCAAGTCCCAATCGGCTCCGTCGATCGCGAAGACCGCCACCCGGCCGGCGACGCCGCGCGCACCGCGCCGGAGCTCGGCGCGCTTGTAGCGAAGGAGCGCGCCACGGTCGGCTTCGATGCGGGCGATTTCGAACGCTGCGACCTTCAATCCGCTCTGCGCGAGATGCGCCGCGACGACGCGGCGAAGCGGATCGCGCTGTTGATTGAACCGCGAGCTCGGCGAGAGCAGCTCCTCGATCGAAACCTGCTTCGTAACCGCCGACACCGCCTCCCCGACCCGCGCGCGAATCCAACCGTTCCAACCGTCAGTCACGAGGCGGCGCGAATCCGAGATCTGATTTCCCTCTACGCCAAAACGCAAACGGTAGTTGATTGTGACCGGAACGCCTTCCTTCGACACGATCCGCACAAGACCATCGCGCTGCGCCGCTCCGTCGCGCTTCTCGAACGTGAGCCGGTAGAAACGATGCGGCGGCAGATACGTCACGTTCTGCCGCACCATCCGCACGCTCCCGCTCCTCTTGTCGACGCCAAAGATCAACCGCCGCGAAGACGGAAGGTAAAGGCTCGCCAAGAGGTAGGTGAGGCCAGCAAGTCCGGCAAGAGTCAGAAACGCGCGCAGTCCGCGGGATCGGATCACATTCGGCGACTATGCAAGGGTAATTCCGCACTAAGACGGGTAACGCGTGACGCGTGACGCGTGACGAGCGGCCGAGGAGGTAAGTGCTTGTCTAATCTCGCTGAAACGAGTCGGGTCCCAACTCGTCACGCGTAACGCGTAACGCGTCACTCGTCACTTCTTTCGCTTGACGAGCTGCTTGACCTCATCGTTCCCGATCGGGCTTTGCGCGGAGATGATGACGGCGGCGGTTCCTTCGCGGAACGCCGGGATCGTGCAGCGGACCATAGCGGTTCCGTCGGCCGCGGTCTTGCCGCGGAAGATCACGCGTGGCGGTTCGACAGTCGAGATGACTTTGACCTCGATCGACGCGGCGGCGATCGGATTCTGCGAGAGACTTCTCCTGGTTGCGACCCGCAGCTCGACGGGAGCACCCGCGAAGAACTCGCCCTGCGTCAGGAGCGAGAGCTCGAGGTGCTCGCTATCGGCTTCTGATACGAGATAGTCGCTGATGACCTGATCGAGCGTCTTCTCGTCGCTCGTCGGAACGGGAGTCGAGCCGGCCGTCGTCGCGTTCGTCATATCGGGAGCGGGAGCGGCGACCGTCGGTCCGCCGGGCTTGATCGCCATCTTGGTCGAATCGGCCGGCTGATCGAGCCGGCCGCGCTTGATGGCTGCGATCATCGTGCGGTGCTGCTGCTCCATCAGCCCGCCGATCCACTTCTCGTCGACGCCTGTCTTCGCCTGCTCCGCGTACGAGGTCTTTTTCGACGCGAGGATCTCACCACCGACATACACGAGGGACTCGATGTAAGGGTTCTGAAGACCCTTATCTTCGGTCTGTATGTGATAGACCTTGTCGTTGTGCCGGATGTCGGTGTTGAATCCCGTGATCACGGGCTTACGCTCCCCGCCGAAAACTCGCGCGAAGTGTATCAGACAGAGTGTGTTAGTTCTGATCCATCCAGGCGCTGAGCCACGCGATCCGCTCGCGAACGCGCGAACGGTCTTCGGCGTGCGGCATCAGCTCCAGATAGCGCTCGAAACACTCGATCGCCTGCGCGTAGGCGTGCATCTGCACGGCAAGGGCCGCGCGGTCGCGCACCTCGGACGCGTCGCGCGCGTCCAGAATCAGCAGCCGGTCGACAGATGCGGCCGCGCGGGTCAGATCACGTTGAGCCAGATAGGCCGCTTTCAGTTGCGCAAGTTCGCGCGCCAGAATCTGCCGGCGCGTGAACCCGCGCAGGTGTTGCTCGCGCAGACGGACACCGCCTCCGTACATCGCGTCGAGGATCGCCTGCAGCTCCGGAGTCGTCATCACGTGACCGCCGTCGAAAGGATCGACGACGATCTCGCCGAACGCGCCGGTGAACTTCACGAGAAATCGTCCGGCCAGCGAGACGCCGGTCGCCTCGACTCCCGCACGTCGCGACATCTCGATGTAGAGAATCGAGAGCGTGATCGGAAGACCGGCGTGACGATCCAGCGTGTCCGACAGCAGGGCGCTGCGGGGGTCGTAATAGTCCTCGTCCTCGCCATGAAACCCCTCTTCATCAAAGAGGATGCGATTGATGGACTCGACGATCCGCTCGACATCGAGCGAGCCCTCGAGCCGCTGCCGGACAGCCGCACTCCATCCGTCGAACTGCGTGAGATAGCGATCGATGTCGAGGCGCGGATCCTCTTCCAGCGCAATGACGAGCGAGCCCTCGACGAGATCGAGGCTCGGCTCGGGGCGCGCCGCGATCTCGCAGAATCGCTTCCTCGCGAGCGTGGGATGCGTGAACAGCCGGCCATCATGCATCGTCATGACCCTCCCCCCTGCATCGATGCGACCCTCTGCCGCATCGCATCGCTGATCGGCTTCTTCGCGTTCGTCTTCCAGTCGAAGAAAACGACGACGACCTTCATTGTCGCTGCAATCTCGCGGCTCGCGTCGCGGCGGACCTCGCACAGAAAGTCGAACGAGCTGTTTCTCATGTCACCGATGCGGACGCAGATATCGATCGGTTCCATCGCGAGCTGTTGGCGGAAGTCGATTTCGGCGCGCGCCACGATGAACCCGACATCGCGCCAACCGGTACCCCCGACCACCTGGAGCCACAGATCGGTGCGCGCAATCTCGAAGTACGTCAGGTAGACCGCGTTGTTGACGTGGCCGAAGGCGTCGATGTCGCGGAACGCGACCCGGTACGGCACCACGTACCAACCACCCTTCCAGCCGTTGACGGCTTGTGCCGGCTCACTCATCGATGGAGTGAGCTCATTGTACCGCGGTCGTCTGCGTGGCCACGGGCAGCGCAGTGCGCGTGCAGGCCTGCAGATAGCGCCCTGGGAGCGGATGATTCAGATATGGCGCGATGATCGACGACGCCGCCACGAGTTTTTTTAGATCGACCCCGGTCTCGATCGCCATCCCGTCGAGCAGGTAGACGAGATCCTCGGTCGCCATGTTGCCCGACGCACCGGGCGCAAATGGGCAACCGCCGAGGCCTCCGGCGGACGCGTCGAACGTCGCGATTCCCATCTCGAGCGCGGCGAGTGTGTTCGCGAGCGCCATTCCTCGCGTGTCGTGAAAATGCATCGCGAGTTTCGAAGGCGGGATGACCTGCAGCAGCATGCCGATCACACCCTGCACCTGCATCGGCGTTCCCACGCCGATCGTGTCACCGATCGAGACCTCGTAGCAGCCAAGATCGAGCAGGCGCGCGGAAACTTCGAGCACCTTCTCCGGCGCGACTTCACCGTCGTACGGGCAGCCGAATGCGGTCGATACGTAGCCGCGAACGCGCATCCCCTCGCCGCGCGCGCGAATCGCGACCGGCGCGTAGCTCTCGAACGACTCGTCGATCGTCATGTTGATGTTGCGCTTGTTGAACGTCTCCGACGCCGCGGTGAAGATCGCGATCGACTTCACCCCTGCATCGATCGCGAGCTCGAGTCCCTTCATGTTCGGGACGAGCACCGGATACTCCATCCCGGGGTCCTTCGGAATGTTCCGATAGACCTCGGCCGTATCGGCCATCTGCGGGACCCACTTCGGGCTGACGAACGCACCCGCTTCGATCACACGCAGGCCTGCGTCCCCGAGGGCGGTGATGTAGTCGATCTTCACCTGAGCCGGGATCGTGACCTTCTCGTTCTGAAGGCCATCGCGCGGACCGACTTCAACAACCTTGACCGTATCGACGCTGATTTTCATAACGGTTAACGGTTAACGGTTAACAGTCGTGTATAAGTACGACGTTAACCGGTAATCGTTAACCGTCGACCGGAGCCAGCTCCACGAGATCGAGACCAGGCTGCACCAGTTCTCCCTCCCGGCAGTTGATCGCGGTCACTTTTCCGTCCTGCGGTGCGTGAATCTGGTGCTCCATCTTCATCGCCTCGAGCACCACGAGCGGCGCTCCCTTCGAAACAACATCGCCCGGGGCAACCAATATTTTCAGCACGACGCCGGGCATCGGCGCGCTCATCGAGTGGTCGCGGTGCCTGGCCCGGACTCTCGCGCCTTTCTCGGCCACGTCCGCGGTGTAGATCTCACCGTCGAACGCGAAATGGATGCGCGTTCCCTCGAACGCGAACGGAACCATGTACGTCTTCCCGGCGATCCGCAGCTCGGCCTCTTCGGCGCGCACGCTGACGATTTCGACGAGCAACTCGCCCGCGCGGACGGCATCCCCGGCGCGCTCGACGTTCAGCTCGTGCTGCTCGCCGCCGATCGTGATGACTTTCTCGCTCATGCGGACTTTGCGGAGTAGCGGCTGCCGGGCGAGTGGATCTCGACGCCGCTGCGGCAAAGCGGGCAATCGGATTCTTCCCAGGTCTCGAGCGCCATCTCGAGCAGCGACTCATAGGGCGCGTCGAACGGGTTCGCCTTGCCGCTCCGATTGAGAATCGAAGCGAATCCGAACACGAGGCCGCCATGCGATGCGATCACCTTCGCAGTCTCGCGCGTCGACTTGCCCGTCGTCACGACGTCTTCGACGATCACGACGCGCTCGCCCTGCGCAATCCGAAAGCCGCGCCGCAGCGTCATCTCCCCATCTTTGCGCTCGGTGAAGACCATCGGCACATCGAGAGCCTCGGCCACCACGTATCCGATCACCAGTCCGCCGAGGGCCGGCGCGACCACTTTCTCGCCGCGCATCGTCTTGATCCGGTTGGCCAGCGCCTCGCCGAGGGCTTTCGCATTGCGCGGCTGCTGCAGCAGCAGAGCGCATTGCACGTAGTTCGGACTATGCAGACCCGACGAGAGCCGGAAGTGCCCCTGCAGCAGAGCGCCAGTCTTGTTCAGCAGCGAGAGAACGTCGAGAGCCATCGACGCGAGAATATCCGAAGAGTCATCGCG
Source organism: Thermoanaerobaculia bacterium (assembly GCA_016650215.1). Classification (GTDB taxonomy): domain Bacteria; phylum Acidobacteriota; class Thermoanaerobaculia; order Gp7-AA8; family Gp7-AA8; genus JAENWF01. Next base: position 7,214 of record JAENWF010000164.1, on the reverse strand, counting down.
CGACCACAGCCCGGCGACGCGGAGGATCGATGTCGCGGAGGAACGCACGGAGAACTCCACCGTACTCTGGCTCGATGACCGTGCGCGAGTAAGCCAAACGGATGAGGCCTGGACCGCGGGCCACGAGCGAGAGATACACATCCTGCTCGGGGGTTGCGCTGATCGCCAGCTTCACGCCGCTACCGGCGCCGTCCGGTCCCGCGTACGTGAGGAAAAGATCGCTCGGGAGGGTGTACTCCTCATGGGCGAATCCAATCGCGTAGCGCCTCCCGTCCCAGACCATGGCGTGGGCGTCCAGAAACGTGCCGGGCACGACAAGGTTGGGCTTGCCCGGCGATCCGCGTGCAGGGACGTGTCGCGCGAGCAGGCCGGCCGGCGAGTCATTTACGAGCACCGTTTGCGTCCATGCAACGACGAAATCCACTCCATCGGTCGAAACCTGGGGCGGCACCGGCAGAGCGGAAAAGGTGCGCCTCGCGATCCCGATCGGCTCTATCTCGAGCGGCACAAGCCCTCTCGACACCCGGCGCGCGAGCACACTCACCTGATAGATCGGATAGAACTGGTAGTCGTCGACTTTGACGAGCTCGTGCCAGACGACCAGCCACTCGCTGCCATTCCACGCGGCTCGCGGGTTCGTCGCAAGCATGCCCGACGGCGAGATTGCAACAGCATCTCCCGGCAACCCTCCGGAACGGGGGAGTGGCACGACCCACACCATCGAGTTGCGTTCGCCAAACAAGAAGAGCCCATCATCGGTGCGCACGACGTGGAACGAAGTCCAGGCGCCGGCACTCAAGACCGGATCCTGCGGCAGTCCGGTCGCATCGTCGATCCTCTTCGAGAACACTCCGCCGTTCGTCTTCCAGAACATCACGTATTCGCTGCCGTCGAAGAGTAGTTGGAGGTTCGAAATCACGGACGAGCCGTCTGCCGTGGCGATCCGGACGCTGTCACCCCTCGGTTGGCCGGCTGCATCGACGAGAACCGCACGCGCCTCGGAGCGCTCGATCCACGCAACAAGGTCGTACTCGCCTCCGGTCGCGATCACCGTCGAGTGCTGGCGGGCTGCGGATCTCGCGAGATGGAATGGCGCGGTTTTCGGCTGCGCGTCCGGACCGGCGATGACTCCAATCACGCGCGACTCCGTTGGGTCCGTCCAGACCACCAGTGCGCGGCTGCCGTTCCAGGCGATTTTCGGGGACTGCGCGAAACCCGGCCGGCCAGGCTGCAGAACGGTCTCCGGCTGGTTGAGGGTTCCGTCCACGGCATTGAGCGTGATCACGACATCGAAAGAATCCCTCCTTAGTCCTGTCATGAGGAGGAATCGCTCCTGGACGAAGACCGCGCTCGTGTTGATGATCGCGGATGCATTCGGAAGAGCAACGACGCTCTTGACCGTGCCATCCGGTGCAATGCGGAGGAGTCTGCTGCCGGTCGAATCCTCCAGGCGCAGCAGGTAATCCTCGCCTGCGGAGACAAGGAACGTAATTCGGGAAACGGCCTTGTCGCGCGAGGTCACTCCCGCCTCTCCCGTCGCGTCGATCGGCGTGAGATCCACCCAGTTCGGCACTTCGGCGGGCGAGTTCGTGGCGACGAGGAATGTCGAGCCGTTCGACGCGGCGAGTTGCTCTCTGGCACCTGAGCTCAGCGCGATCCTCCGAAAATCCTGGAACTCGGAGTCGGTGACGTAGATCTCCCGATCGGTCGAGATCACCACGAGCCGTCCGTTGCTCGCTGCCGCATACGGTACCCGCTCGAGAATCACCCGCGGCCCATCGGCCCACTCGCCGAACCGCGAGACGCGCGCGACCAGCGTGAGGGTACGCTGATACATCTGGTATGTGTGGATGATGGCGTACGTCTCGCCGGTCCAGAGCACCGCGACGATAGAAGGGTTCCACGCAAGCGGGTTAATGGGAATCCGAATCCCGGTCCCGTCGAGGACTTCTCCGGCAGAGCTCACTCGCGTCGCATAGATCCCACGCGAATCAATCCACGCAGCAAGAAAGTCTCTGCCGTCAGTGGCAACGTTCGGGCTTCCCTGCCGACTGTCCGCGGGCCCGATGGCAGCTGGGGTGAGCGGGATCTCTGATCCGGCCCACGCCGTTCCAAGAAGACCAATGGAGAGGGCGAGCGCTGCAAAGGTGGTTTTGATCCTGAACACGGGATTCATGACGGATTTCAACACTAAACAATTCCGCCAAGACTGAAGCAACTCTTCTTCAGTGCAGGTGCCGGCCATCACCGGCCCGCGTGTCCCGCGAGATCGCGCTCCCGAATAGAATGCGCCCTGGGAGACTTGAGCCAATGGGCAAGCTGACTGAACAGATCCGCGCGGACCTCACCGAGTCGATGAAGGCGCGTGATGCGGAGCGGACTTCGACGCTTCGCATGCTGCAGTCGTCGCTCAAATACGAGCAGATCAGCGCCGGTCATGAGCTCGGCGATGACGAGGCGTTTGCCGTCATCCGCAAAGCTGTGAAGCAGCGCCTCGACTCCATCGAGCAGTACACGAAAGCCAACCGCACCGAGCTCGCCGCAAAGGAAGAGTCGGAGATGAAGCTCCTCAAGACGTATCTCCCCGCCGAGCTTTCCGACGCCGAGCTCGAGTCAGGCCTGCGCGAGATCGTCGCCTCGACGGGCGCGCAGTCGAAGAAAGATCTCGGCAAAGTCATGAAGGAAGCCTCGGCTCGATACAAAGGACGCGCCGACGGAAAGAAGATTCAGGAGATCGTCGCGCGACTCCTGCCCTAACCAATCATGCTCACCGACTCCGAGCGCTCCCGCTACGCGCGGCACCTGGTTCTGCCGGAGATCGGCGAGGCGGGACAGCGCAAGCTGCGATCCGCGTCGGTCTTTATCGTCGGCGCGGGAGGACTCGGCAGTCCGGTCGCGATGTACCTGGCCGCCGCCGGCGTCGGGCGCATCGGACTCGCAGACTTCGATCGCGTTGACTCCTCGAACCTGCAGCGCCAGATCCTCTATGGCGAGTCGTCGGTCGGCAAGCGAAAGCTCGATGCCGCGCGCGAGCGCCTCGGCGATCTGAATCCGCACGTGCGAGTCGAGACGTTCAACGAGGCGCTCTCTTCGCGCAATGCACTGCAGTTACTCGAGCCTTACGACGTCGTCGTCGACGGCACCGACAACTTTCCGACACGCTATCTGGTCAACGACGCCTGCGCGCTCCTCGGCAAGCCGAACGTATACGGTTCTGTTTACCGCTTCGAAGGACAAGCATCGGTCTTCGACACGCGGCGCGGTCCCTGCTACCGCTGTCTCTATCCGGAGCCGCCGCCGGCGCATCTCGTTCCGTCGTGCGCTGAAGGAGGCGTTCTCGGCGTGCTGCCGGGAATCATCGGCACCATTCAGGCAGCCGAGGCAATCAAGCTGATCGCAGACGTTGGGGAGCCGCTCATCGGAAGGCTGCTGATGTTCGACGCGCTCGCGATGAGTTTCCGCACCGTGCGGCTTGCAAAGAATGCAGAATGCAGACTCTGCGGACCGAAACGAACGATCCGCGAACTGATTGACTACGAGGAGTTCTGCAATCCAGTGAACGAGCTCGACATCACAGCATCTGAACTTTCCGAACGGATCTCGCGTGGGGACAAGATGGTCCTTGTCGACGTGCGCGAGCCACACGAATGGGACGGCGGACATCTCGAACTCGCGATGCACATTCCGCTGCAGCAGGTTCCCGCTCGGGCTACTGAGATTCCGGCCGATGCGGAGATCATCATGATCTGCCGCTCGGGTGGACGCAGCGCGCGCGCGCAGCAGTTCCTCATGAGCAACGGCTACAAGAAGGTAAAAAACCTCGCCGGCGGAATGCTCGGCTGGAAAAAGGACGTGGACTCGTCCGTCACCGTCCGCTGAGCGTGCCGCGACGATGATCGACATCATCGCCTTCGACGCCGATGACACTCTCTGGCACAACGAGACTCGTTTCCAGGCAACCGAGGCGCAGTTCGCCGCGCTGCTCGCCCACTACCATCCCGAGGATCTGACGCGCGCCCGGCTCTTCGAGACCGAGATGCGCAATCTCGCGCATTTTGGCTACGGCGTGAAAGGCTTCATCCTCTCGATGATCGAGACCGCCGTAGAGCTCACCGAGGGGGAGATTCGCGGCGCGGACATCCGGACCATCATCGACTGGGGTCACGAGATGCTGCATGCTCCGGTAGAGTTGCTCGATGGGGTCGCGGAGACGATCGGAGAGCTCGCCGGCCGGCATCGATTGATGCTGCTGACGAAAGGCGACCTCTTCGATCAGGAATCAAAGCTCGCCCGGTCGGCCCTCGGCGAGCACTTCTCCGCCGTAGAAATCGTGAGCAACAAGAACGCGCAGACGTACCGCTCGATCATCACCAAGTCCGGCGTCGACCCCGCGCGCTTTCTCATGGTCGGCAACTCACTCCGCTCCGACATTCTCCCGGCACTCGAAGCGGGAGCCCGAGCAGTGCACATTCCGTATCAGACAACGTGGGCGCACGAGCATGTCGATGATGCGGAGATCGGGGGTCGAGCAATCGAGAAGCTCTCGTCGATTCGCGACCTTCCCGCGTGGCTTCTCGGGGTCAGGTCTTGATTTTTGCTTCTCCACTGTCTCCAAACGCAAAAATCAAGACCTGACCCCGTTCTCTCTACAACTCCACAAGCGGTGGAAATCGCGGGCTCAAAGGCGACAGAACTGGCCGAAATCTTCTACGCCGAGTGGGGGTCAGGTCTTGATTTTTGCTCTTTCACCGTCTCCAAACGCAAAAATCAAGACCTGACCCCATCACTGAAGGCGCCATAGCTTCACGCTGCCGTCTTCGCTGCTGCTGGCGAGCCACTTTCCGTCAGGACTGAACGCGACCGACCAGACGTCATTCGTGTGATCGTCGAGAGCCTGAATCAGTTTTCCGTCGCGGACGCGCCAGAGGCGGATCGTCGGGCTGCGCGAGATGAGACGGCGACCTGCGATCTGTTTCCAGAGCGTGCCGAGGGCGCCCTTCTCGCGGCCGCCGCTCGCGAGCCACTGGCCGTCGGGACTGAAGGCGACCGAATAGATGTGATCGCTGCCGCCTGTCATCTTTGCGACCTGCGCGCCGTCCTTCACGCGCCAGAGGCGCACCGTCGAATCATCGCCGCTGCTCGCGATGAGGTCGCCCTTCGGGCTGAACGCCATGCTCACGACGGCCTCTTCGTGTCCTGACAATGTGCGCACCAAGGCGCCGGTCCCGGTGCGCCAGATCTTCACCGTCTTGTCGAAACTCGAGCTGCCCACATGCAGGCCGTCGGGACTGAATCCCACGGCCCAGACATTCAGCGTATGGCCCGTCATCACGTGCAGAGCCCCGCCGTCGCTCGCACGCCACATACGAACTGTCTTGTCCTCTCCCCCGCTCGCGATGCGCTGGCCATCGGGACTGATCGCGACGGACCACACCGTGCCACCGTGGCCCTTCAGCGTGCGTACAAGCGCGCCGTCTCGCAGCCGCCAGATCCTGACCGCGTGATCGTAGCTGCCACTTACGAGCCACTGCCCGTCGCGGCTGAACGCAATCGATGCGACTCCTTCGGGATGCGTGAGTGTGCGCTGGAGCTTTCCGTCGGCAATCCGCCAGAGCTTGACTGTGCGGTCGACGGCGCCGCTTGTCGCGAGCGTCTGAGAGTCGGGGCTGAAGGCGACCTCGCGTAGAACGCCCTCGTGCGGTGCGAATGAACGATGTACGCGCGCGCGGAGAACAGGGCCCTGCGCCAGCGCGAGGGGAGTGAGGATCAGCAGAACGAGACCGGTGATCGAGCGGGCCGACGCGGCGAGGGGTTGGGACATGCCGTGGTGTTACGGCTCGAACGCGAATGGGTTGCGCGTGGTAAACATTACGAGAGAATTCTCGAACAAGAGACGAATGGCTCTACCGCAGAATCTGTCCGACGCACTCACTCTCGATCAGGTCGCCACATTGACCGACGAGGAGATGGTCCGCCGCCGCTTCGACGCGGGGAACATCCGATGGGCGGGCACTTTCTCGACCATCACGTTCTTCATCGCGATCGTCCAGGTGCTGACCGCGCTCTTCTCGAGGAAGTCCGGCGCGCACTTCCTTCCTGTCTCTCTGGTGCATATCGTCGTTGTGTCGGCCGGGGCTGCGTTTTTCGGGGAGCTCGCATGGTCTCAGCGGAAACGGGCGCGTTTCCGCCCCCGACTACCGGTTCACCTGCTTGCGCGCAACTTCACACCGTGGGTCCTCGCGTTCGCGATCACGGAGTTCACGCTCCTGACGTTCTACCGCTCGAGCAACTCCGATTCGTGGCTCGTCTGGGCGATGGTGTTCCCGTGGCTTCTGATCTTCGTTCATCTCGAGATCTCGCGCCGGCTGGCAATTCACATTTCGATCATCGCTGTGGTGGTTCTCAATTCGCTGATCCTCGGCGGAACGGATGATCGGAAAACACCCGAGTACACGGTAATCGTGATCATGCATGGCTTCACATTCCTCCTCGGCGCCGCGATCAGCCGCCGGCTGCGACGCGTGACGCTCGAGGAGTGGAGCGAGCGCCGGAAACAGGCGCGCGAGCAGCTCCGCATGCGCGACGAGCTGGAGTTCGCTCGCGGTGTGCAGCTCAGCATGCTCCCCGAGCGCGCGCCTGAGATCGACTGGCTCGACATCGCCGCCGCGTCGCTTCCCGCGACCGAAGTCGGCGGTGACTACTACGACTACTTCGTGGATGAGAACACCGTATCGATTGTCTGCGGCGATGTCGCCGGACACGGTCTCGGAAGCGGGATCGTGCTCGCGTCACTCCGAAGCGGGTTCTTTCTTCTGCGCGACTCCCTCGGAGATCCGGCGTCCGTGCTCCAACGGCTGAACGACCTCGTCGCTCAAACGAGCCGGCGACGGATGCTCGCGACCGCCGCCGTGCTTCGTCTCGATCGAAACTCACGGAAGGCGACGATTGCGAGCGCCGGCCATCCACCGGTCATCGTGCGAACCGCGGGCGGGATCGAAGCCATCGAGCTCTTCGCACCGCCGCTCGGTGTCCGCCTTCCGTACAGAGTCCCATCGCGCATGATCGAGTTCCGCAGCGGCGATGTCTTCGTTCTGCACTCCGATGGCGTATACGAATCACGCAATGCTGCCGGAGAGGTCTATGGACTCGAGCGCCTGATGAAGCTCCTCGCCACGATCAAGGATCTGAACGCCGAGGTCGTGCGCGATGCAGTT
>JAENWF010000163.1 GCA_016650215.1 Thermoanaerobaculia bacterium | reverse complement strand
TGACCCGCGTGCGTGACATCGCCGAGAGCGGGCCGATCGAGATCCGTCTCGGACCGCGGGTAGAGCGCGTGCGAGGGTTCGGGGAGGATCCGTTCGCCACGCCCCCGTTCGGCCAGCCGCCCCGCGTGCGTCTCGGGCAAGACGTAACGTGGATCGTGCTCAATCCTTTAGCCGGGGAACCGTGAGCGCGTCGGTGTCATCTTCGCCGTCTTCGCGGTTCAGGATGACAGCAGATAAGCTACAATAACCCACCCGAAAATCCCGACTACCGTTACCGCCCGCGCTCCCGCTCGCGGGCTCTTCTCCAGGAGGCCTAAGGTGAAGTTTCGTCTTTTCACAGCCGTCGCCGTTCTGATTTGCGCGTTTGGTCTGCAGGCAACGACGTTTGAGCCGTTGACCGACCGCGATCTCGTTGGCCGATCCGACGCAGTCTTCGTCGGAACGATCGGGGAGGTGAGCAGCCGGATGACCGAAGAGGGGCTGATCTTCACCGACGCCGAAGTACGCGTCGAAGAAGTCCTCAAAGGAAGGCTGCAGCCGTCCCAGGTGATCACTCTTAGCGAGGCGGGAGGCAAGGTAGGCAACATCGGGATGGTCGTCGATGGTGGCGCGGTGTACGAAAAGGGCCAGCGTCTGCTCATCTTCGCGAAACGCAACGGCGATCGCTACTTCACCACGTCAATGTCGCGGGGCCGCTTCGAGTTTCGTCGCAACATGCGCGGTCAGGCGATCGTCATGCACGAAGATTTTGACGGCATCGCCGACACGCCGCGCCTTCAGAGCGAGTTCATGGGTTTCGTGCGCGAGACCGCGCGCGGACGCATGGTTTCGCCGTCGTACGCGAGTGATGCGGCCGCGAAACGGCCTCTGGTACCGATAGCCGACGCGGCCAGCGACTACACGATGAAGGAAAATAGGGCCGCTGGACTTCTTGGTCTTCGGTGGCCAACCGATAACATCCCTGTTTTCTCGGTGACCGGAACCCAGCCTGGCGGCGTGAACCCGAACACCATCGCTTCCGGCGCCGCAGCGTGGACAAATGAACCCCTCTCACGAGTGTCGATCGCGACGAATGGCACCACTCCGAATTCATCGCCAGGTAACTTGGGCGACGGCAACAATACGATCTTCCTCAATTTCACCGGAACAGTTCCCGGACAGGCAATCTGTAGCGGGGTGGGCGGCGGCGTGGTCGGCTGCGGCGTGGTCTGGTTCAACGACTCGTTCACGCATCAGTTTGCGGGAGAGACCTTCTACTCGATTTTCCGCGCTCACGTTCTTATCTTTCCGGCAGTTACCACCCAGTCAGTTTTCGACGTAGTCATCACTCACGAGCTTGGCCACACGATCGGACTCCGGCACTCGAACGAGGCTTCCCCGGCGAGTGGCGCTGCTATCATGAATTCGATCGTAAATACCGGCTTTGGGCAGACTCTTCAACAGTGGGATCGGGAGGCCGCTTCAACCGTCTACGGCGACGGCCCGCCGTGCGTCCCACCCACAATTAACAACGTAAACGGCGGCGGCAGCGTCTCGCAGGGAGCGACCGCGCAGCTCACCGCGAACGTCAGCGGCACAACTCCCTTCACCTATCAGTGGTATCGGGGCACGAAACCGAACACCTCGCAGCCGGTCGGCACCAACAGCCCGACGTATCAGACGCCTCCAATCAACACCACAGAATCGTTCTGGGTCAAAGTCCAGAACGCCTGCGGCTTCGCGGAAAGCAACACAGTCACCGTGACACCAGTCGCCTGCTCTGCGCCGAAGGTCACCGCGCAGCCGCAGAGCGCCACCGTTTCGGCCAACGCGGTCGTCACGCTCAGCGTGCAGAACAGCGGCACAGGTCCGTTCACCTACACGTGGTTCAAAGGCGCGAAGGGTGATGTCTCGAACCAGGTGCAATCGGGTGCAAACAACGCGTTCACGACGCCTCCGATCACTGCAACGACCAGCTACTGGGTGCAGATCTCGAATACCTGCGGCGTTGACGCGTCCGAGACCGCGACACTCACAGTTCCCGGAACGTGCGCCTCTCCGACGCTTCCCGTGACGCCGCGCAGCTCGACGATCGTCTCGCCACGTCCAGTTGTTCTCACGGCCGGTGGCGCCGGCGCTGGCCAGCTCACGTATCAGTGGTTCCGCGGCGCGATCGGCAACACGTCCGATCCGCTCACGGGAATCACTGGTCCTTCGAATGACCGCTTCCTCAAGATGCTGTTCGTCGACCTGTTCGGACGCGTGATCGATCCGGGTGAGGCGAGCCTCTACGGCGGCCAGCTCTCAGGTGGCTCGACGCGCGGGGTCCTCGTCGGCATGTTGCTCGAGAGCGAGGAGTACCGCGGCGCGTTCATCAACACGCAGTACGAGCTGATGCTCCGCCGAAGCGCAACCGCTGCCGACCGTGCGTTCTGGAATGCGGTGCTGATCAGCGGCTCGTCTGCCGAGTCAGTCATCGCGTCGATTCTTGCGTCCCCTGAGTACTACGCCGGCTCCGGAGCCACCCCCTCGAGCTGGCTCTCGCGCGCATACAGTGACCTCATTGGCCGGGCGCCGGGGACTGCTGAGACTTCGCTCTACCTCGGCGAGCTCGCCGCCGGCGCACCTCGCCAGCGCATCGCAGAATCAATTGTCGTCTCGTCCGAGGCGCGGGGACGCGTCATCGCCGGACTGTACGATCGTTTTCTCCGCCGCAGTGCGACCCAGTCGGAGATCGCGGGATTTCTCCCGCAGTTCAACGACGGCAACTACCTCGAAGTCATCGCGGCGATCGCATCATCCGATGAATACTTCAGCTTCGGCAGCGTCCTGATCACGCCAGTCGTTTCGACGACGACGACCTTCTGGATCAACCTCACGAATGCGTGCGGCAACGCGCGCGCAGCCGCGACCGTGTCGATCGGGCAGTGCATCGCGCCGGTCTTCACCACCTCGCCGTCGAACACGACTGTCTCGGCCGGCGCACCGTTCACGCTCGGCGTCGCCATCGCCGGCACTCCTTCTTCGATCCAGTGGTTCGAAGGGGAGAAGGGCGATACGTCGAAACCGGTCGCGAATTCGAACGCGAGCTTCATTACGCTCACGAAGAACTCGCCGGGGTCGTACCGTTACTGGGCGCGCGCAACCAGCACCTGCGGCAACGCGGACAGCAACGCCGCGACCGTGACGGTCAACTGCTCGTTCGAGAAGCCGTCGATCGAAGTCTCGCCGGTTGCGAAGAAGGGCGGCGTCGTCACCGTCAAGTTCGTGCTGATCCCGGGCGTGTCGTATGGGGCGCGCGCGAACACGGGCGCGACGATCGCTGCGTGCGGTAACGATTTGTTCTGTATCACGCCACCGGCCAGCTTCGTCGGCACGCTCAGCATCTCGATCGACGCGACGGTGAACTGCCCCAACGGGCCGACAACCGCTACGTCGACGATCGAAGTCTCGGTCCTCGACGTGCCGCCTTCCAATTCGTCGCAGTTCAATCTCGCGTCGAACCCGTGCACCGGTGCCTCGTGCGGTGTCACCCAGCCGTTCTTCATCAGCGGCGCGGCCACGCCCGGCACGTTCACGATCAGCGCTGATCGCCCCTTCGTTTCGTTCGCTCCCTCGAGCGGCCCACTGCCGGTCGCGGGAACGACCGTTCAGATGACGGTCAACACCAATGGCCTCGACGTCGGATCAGCCGGTTTCACGGTCACGATCGTGAAGACCACTGCCGATCCGGAATCGCGGACGGCTTCGGGCAACACGACGACGACGACGCCGGTGAACATCAGCATCGTGACGCCGGTCTCGCCGAAGGGGAAGGCACCGAATCCGCCGTCCAACACGCTGATCATTGCCGCAGTGGCGAGCAACGACGGCGCGATCGGATCGCGCTTCATCTCCGACATCCGCATCAGCAACATCAGCAGCTCGTCGCAGAACTACCAGCTCACGTTCACGCCAACCGCCACCAACGGCACGACGACGGGGCGCCAGTTGGCGCTGACGATCGCCGCGAACGACACGAAGGCGCTCGACAACATCGTGCGCACCTGGTTCGGCAATCCGACCGACGCGCAGGGCGCGCTCGAGATCCGCTCGACGAGCGGGGGAAGCTCGACGGGAGTCGGTCTCGTGACGGTTGCCTCGAGCCGCACGTACAACAGCACCCCCGCGGGCACGTTCGGCCAGTTCGTTCCGGCGCTTCCGATCACGAGCTTCCTCAGCGCGGTTGACGCAAGGATCAGCCTCCAGCAGGTCGCGCAGAATCCTTCGACGTTCCGGACGAACATCGGTCTCGTCGAAGGAAGCGGCGAGCCGGCGACGGTCGTGCTCAAGCTCGTCGACGGTCTGAACCGCCAGCTTGCTACGACAAACAAAACACTTCAACCATACGAGATGATTCAGATCGGCGTGCCGACGCTCTTCTTTCCCGGACAGGATGTGCAGCAGATCAAAATTACAGACGCGCGCGTGGAGATCACCGTCGTCAGTCCGACCGGCAAGGTCAACGCATTCGCGTCGGTGCTCGACAACAAGACGAGCGACCCGATCATGATTCTGGCGGCGCGGCCGAACACGATCCGCGCCCGGCGCTATGTCGTTCCCGGCGTCGCGGAGAAGGACCTCGGCTTCACGAACTTCCGCTCCGATCTGCGCATTTTCAACGGCGGGGCGAGTGCGGTGACCATGACGGTCAATCTCACGCCGGATGCGGGGACGGCTCCCGCGCCCGTGCAGCTCACACTGCAGCCCAATGAAGTGCGCGCCATCGACGACACTCTGCGGACGCTCTTCAACGTGAACAACGTGGGAGGCGCGCTCGTGATCACGACCGCGCAGAACAGCTCGCTCGTCGTCACAGGCCGCACCTACACGCGGCGCTCAGATGGCGGAACCCTCGGCCTCTTCATCCCCGGCGTGACTTCGGCAGAAGGCGTCGGTGCAGGCCAGCGTCCGTTGCAGGTTCTGCAGCTCGAGCAGTCGCCGAACTTCCGCTCAAACCTCGGTCTCGTCGAGCTGACCGGCAAGCCGGTGAATCTCCGTCTGCGGCTCATTGCGGCGGATTCCCGCGTCTCGGCAATCGTCGACACGACGCTCAACGCGGGAGAGTTCAAGCAGTTCGGCGCCGTGATGCAAAGCCTCGGCACGGTCTACAACGGCAAGGTGACAGTCGAAGTCACCGCCGGCGCGGGCCGCGTCGCCGCGTACGGCGCGAACATCGACAACCGCACCTCCGACCCGACATTCATCCCCGGACAATAGTGAAAGCAGCGGAGGGCAGGCGATTAGCCTGCTCTCCGCGGCGGCGCCCCATCCTGAGCGAAGCGAAGGATCAACTGATCTAGCTTGCGATGCCTGTGGCTTCGTCCCTTCAGGCGCTATCAGTAGATCCTTCGCTTCGCTCAGGATGACCACTAAGGCCCCCGAGATCGGTTACCCTTCCGCGACTTTCTATGGCCACCCGAAAATCTCGTAGCGAAAAGCATTCAGCCCCGCCCCCGCCGCCCCTCATCGAGGTCGAACAGCAGCCGGTCTCGGAGTTCGCGCGCAAGGCGTACCTCGACTACTCGATGTACGTCATTCTCGACCGCGCGCTGCCGCACATCGCCGACGGTCTGAAGCCGGTGCAGCGTCGGATCGTCTATGCGATGTCGGAGCTCGGACTCTCGTCGAATGCGAAGTTCAAAAAGTCGGCACGCACGGTTGGCGACGTAATCGGCAAGTTTCATCCGCACGGCGACAGCGCCTGCTACGAGGCGATGGTCCTCATGGCGCAGGCGTTCTCGCTTCGCTATCCGCTCGTCGATGGGCAGGGGAACTGGGGCTCGGCAGACGATCCGAAATCGTTCGCAGCGATGCGCTACACCGAGTCTCGCCTGACACGATTCGCGCAGACTCTGCTGTCCGAGCTCGATCAGGGAACGACGGAGTGGGGGCAGAACTTCGATGGCACGATGCGCGAGCCGAAGCTGCTTCCCTCGCGCCTGCCGCACGTGCTCCTCAACGGCGCATCGGGGATTGCGGTTGGCATGGCGACCGACATCCCGTCGCACAACCTTCGCGAAATCGTGAACGCGTGCGTCGAGATTCTCGATAATCCCGACGCGACCATCGCGCAGCTCACCAGGCACATCAAAGGTCCCGACTATCCGACCGAGGCGGAGATCATCACGCCGCTCGCGGAGATTCGCGAAATGTACAAGAGCGGGAACGGCAGCATCCGCCAGCGCGCGAAGTGGGAGCAGGAAGAGAGCGACATTGTCATCACCGCCCTTCCGTTTCAGGTCTCCGGCAGCAAGGTGCTGCAGGCGATCGCGCAGCAGATGCAGGCGAAGAAGCTGCCGATGGTCGAGGACATCCGCGACGAGTCAGATCACGAGAATCCGACGCGACTCGTCATCGTGCCGCGCTCGAGCCGCGTCGATGCTGTTGAGCTGATGACGCATCTCTTCGCCACGACCGACCTCGAGCGCAGCTACCGCGTCAACATGAACATGATCGGGCTCGACGGGCGTCCCCGCCTGTACGCGCTCAAGGAACTGCTGGCCGAGTGGCTCGAGTTCCGGATCGAGACGGTACGCCGCCGTCTGCAGCATCGCTACGATCAGGTCAACGCGCGGCTGCACATCCTCGACGGTTACCTCGCGGCGTATCTCAACATCGACGAGGTCATCAAGATCATCCGCCGCGAGGACGAGCCGAAACCGGTGCTGATGAAGCGCTTCACTCTCAGCGAGATTCAGGCGGAGTCGATCCTCGAGTTGAAGCTGCGGTTTCTCAACCGGCTTCAGGAGATGGAGATCCGCGGCGAACAGGCGAAACTTCAGGAGGAGCGGACACACCTCGAGAAAATCCTCGGCTCAAAGCAGCGGCTGCGGAAGGCAGTGCGCGAGGAGCTGCTGCGCGACGCGGACGAGTTCGGCGACGCGCGACGCTCGCCGATCGTCGAGCGAGAGGCGGCGAAGGCGATGGATGCCGCCGCGCTGATTCCGTCCGAAACCGTGACCGTCGTGCTGTCCGAAAAAGGGTGGGTTCGCGCGGGGAAGGGACACGATCTCGATGCCGCCGCGCTGCAGTACAAAGGCGGCGACGCGTTTCTGCACTCTGCGAAGGGACGCAGCAACCAGCTCGCTGTCTTTCTCGACTCGACGGGGCGCAGCTACTCGCTGCCGGCGCATGAACTGCCGTCGGCGAAAGGTCATGGCGAGCCGCTCAGCTCTTCGCTCACTCCGCCGGCCGGGGCGTCATTCGTCGGCGT
>JAENWF010000162.1 GCA_016650215.1 Thermoanaerobaculia bacterium | reverse complement strand
GGCTGAAGCCGGCGCCACGCCAATCGCGAATGCTGCCACGAGCTATGCTCGACGTGGCGCCGGCTTCAGCCGGCGGCTTTTCGTTTCCTCAATCCCGCGGAACGTCGAAGGGGACTTCTTCGTTCGCGCTCGCGGCTTCGACGTCGCGGATTGTGCGCAGCGTTTCGTCTTCGTGACTCGACTCCTCCTCGCGTTCATTCATGATCAGTTCCTCGTAAGCGGGAACAGTCAGAAAATTCGCCAGGTCAGGCGCCAGGACAAGCTCGTCGAAGAGTCGCGCTGCGGCCGCGACATACGGCCTGCCGCCAATTGACGCGAGCTCTTCGTCGCGAATCGCGCGGTACCGATCCTCACTGAGAACCCCGTGATGAATCCATTGCCAGAGCTGCGTCCGCGAGATCTCCGCAGTCGCAGCATCCTCCATCAGGTTGTAGAGCGGCACCGCGCCCGATCCGCCCAGCCACGCGGCGAGATAGAGCACGCCGACGTTGTAGTTCTGACGGATCCCACCCTCCGTCACCGGCCCCTCGGGCAATCGCAGGAGGTCGTCGCGGGTAACGCGGACATCGTCGCGTTTGCGATCGATCTGATTCGCGCGCGGCATGTGCTCGTCGAACACCTTCTTCGCCGTCGCGACGAGTCCCGGGTGCGCGACCCAGGTCCCGTCGTGTCCCGCCTTCGCTTCGCGCAGCTTGTCGGCCTCGACCTTCGCGATCGCAGCTTCGTTCGCCACGGGATCGTTCTTGATCGGGATCTGCGCCGCCATCCCGCCCATCGCGTGAATGCCGCGGCGATGGCAAGTCTGAATCAGCAGGTCGACGTAGGACGCGAGGAACGCTTTATCCATCGTGATGAGCGCGCGGTCGGGCGTGACGAAATCGCGCCGCGCGCTGAATTTCTTGATGAACGAGAAGATGTAGTCCCACCGCCCGCAGTTGAGACCCGCGCTGTGATCGCGCAGCTCCCACAGAATTTCGTCCATCTCGAAGGCGGCGAGAATCGTCTCGATCAGGACCGTGGCGCGAGTCGTACCGTTCGGAATGCCCAGGAGCTCCTGCGCGCGGACGAAAACCTCGTTCCAGAGGCGCGCCTCGAGATGCGACTCGATCTTCGGCAGATAAAAGTATGGTCCGCTTCCACGCGAGATCAGCTCCTGCGCGTTGTGAAAGAAGAAGAGTCCAAAGTCGAAGAGGCTCGCGGAGATCGGCTTGCCGTCGACGAGATGGTGCATTTCGACGAGATGCCATCCGCGCGGACGCACGATGAGCGTCGCGGTCGTCTCGTTCAGCGCGTAGTTTTTCCCTCCGGATGAGAACGTGATCGTCCGCCGCACGGCGTCGCGCAGATTCGCCTGTCCGTCGAGATTGTTCTTCCACGTCGGCGAATTCGCGTCTTCGAAATCGGCCATGAAGACGTTCGCGCCGGAGTTGAGCGCGTTGATGATCATCTTCCGGTCGACCGGGCCGGTGATCTCGACGCGGCGATCTTCGAGGTCGCGCGGGATCGGCGCGACGGTCCACTCGCCCTCGCGGATTGATTGCGTGTCGTGGAGAAAATCGGGGAGCTTGCCCGAGTCGAGATCGCGCTTGACCCGCTCACGCCGCGCGAGCAGTTCCTCACGCCGCGGATTGATCTCGCGATGCAGCGCGTCGATGAACGCGATTGCGTCAGCCGTGAGGATCGCTTGCATCAAGACCGTACGAGTGCTGAGTGCTGAGTGGGGGGGGACTCTCTCAGCACTCAGGACTCAGCACTCAGCACTTTTCTACCAGGACTCAGCACTCAGCACTTTTCTACGCCGTGGTTTTTGCGCAGTACTGGTCGAACGCCGACTTCAGGTCCGTTGCGATCTCGGTCGCGTTGCGGCCTTCGATCTGCGAGCGCTCGAGCATCTTCACGACCTGTCCGTCGCGCAGGAGTGCGATCGACGGCGAGGAGGGGCGGAAGCCGGTGAAGTACTCGCGGGCGCGCTGCGTTGCCTCGCGGTCATTTCCGGCGAAGACTGTAATCATCTTGTCTGGCAGGGTCGCGTTCTTCACCGCCAGTGCGACGGCCGGCCGGGCGTTGCCGGCGGCGCAGCCGCAGACCGAGTTGACGACCACCAGGACCGTCCCCTTCTTCGTGCCGAGGACTGCGTCAACTTCCTGAGCGGTCCGCGTCTCCTGCAGGCCGAGTCGCGTGAGCTCCTGGCGCATCGGCGCCACCATCGTTTCGTCGTACATATCGAGAATCCTCCGTTCGGGTTCAAACGATCATAAAGCAAACGGGCATGAGCGGATTCCCGCCCATGCCCGTCGCGAGGCTAATTGCTGACTGATCAGTGCTGCGCGTTCTCGTCGACCTGAAGCGAGTTCACCATTGCCGTCAGCACCTTGCTGTAGGCGGCGGCATCTTTCTCCGGAGTGACGAAGAGCATGTAAACGAGATGATCATCGCTGAGCTGGCGAGTCACAACCGTCACGCGCTCCTGGAGCCGCGTGTTCGGGTTGTTGCCCCGAAGGGTTGCCGTCAGGGCTGTGCCTCCGTTGACATTGACCCGCTGCGTCGAACCGCGGACGACACTAAGGTGCTTGCTGCCGCTCTGAATCTGCCCGAGGAGATCCTGCGTCGCCTGTTCGATCGTGATGGGAGTCCCGTACGGATCGTTGCGATTCGTGCTGCGCAGCTTGAACCGAGATTGCTGCTGCTGCTGCGATCCGAACGGATCGTAGTGATTCACCATCGCGCCGTAGACGACCTCGGTCCTCCCGTTCGCGTCGCCGATCCCGCCCTGCGGGGCGAACGTCACGCCGGTGGACCCTTCTTCGTAGACCTTCCAGTTCGACGGATACGAGACGCGATATGCGCGCGATTGCGCGGTGTAGCTGCGCAGCGTGGACGAGGGAGCCTCGACGCCTTGCAGCACGGAGCTTCCGCTGCTCTGCGGCTGACCGCTCGTCATTGGACCGTTTGGAGAGGACGACGTCGTCCCGCCTGTGCGGGCGATCTGCGCCATCGTCGGCGCGGTACCGTAACCGCTGCGCATGCGCGACTGCACCTGCTGCAGCTCCGCGACGTTCTGCGTCGGTGCCTGCGTGACGTTCAGTAGACGTAGCTCCTTCTCGATCCGCGCGATGCGGTCGGTCGGAGCGGGGTGATCGGAGAGCCAGTTGGTCTTCTTTGCCTTGTCGACTTTCTCGAGCTGGCGGAAGAAGCTCACCATGTCGGCCGGCGTGTAACCGCTCGCCGCAAGAATCTGCGCGCCGCGGACGTCCGCCTGAGTCTCGAGGTCACGGCTGAAGCGGAGGAACACGACGTTCAATCCGAAGCCGCCGACGGCGTTGATGATGTTCGCGGTGTTCTGGCCGGTGCGCCCGCCGAGGATCCCGCCGAGAATGCTGAGCCCGGCCTGTGCGGCGTACGCTTTCGACGCCTGGTGTGTTCCGTGGCGAAGGGCGACGTGCGCGATCTCATGTGCCATGACACCGGCGATCTCGCCTTCGTTGCGCGCGTTGTCGATGATGCCGCGGTTGATATAGACCGGTCCGCCAGGAAGTGCGAATGCATTGATGTCCGATGCGTTCACGACCCGGAACTGATACGGAAACTGCGGTCCGCCCGCATTCGCGGCCAGCTTCCGGCCGATCCGGTTGACGTAATCCTCGACCTGCCGGTCCGTCAGAACGGGCATCTGCCGTTCCACTTCGGCGACAGACTGTCGCCCAATCTCGACATCCTGCTCAGCCGAGAAGAGATTGAAACCCGCTTTCACTTTGGTCTGCGCATCAGCGGCCGCGACGCTCATCATGAGCGCCAGTGCGACAACCAGAGGACGCGCGAATCGAACTCGATGGTTCATGGGATCCTCCTTGTTTGGTCCTGCGCAGTGCGTTATTGCAGGTGAGGTGCCCAGTTTCGGGTCTGAGGGCCGAGTCCTGAGTGCTGAGTGCTGAGTGCTGAGTTCGACAGGAGCAAAGCGGCGGCTTGCCGCCGCTTTGAGTAACTGTGATCGGACTCATGCAAATGATTACGCGCCTTGCCGGACGCAACCGTAGAGGTGGCACTCAGCACTCAGCACTCAGTCTCAAAGCTAGGGTCGCGTCCCCCGCACGCCGCGAACGCGGGGCCGCAGCAAATCGATCAGGGCGACGGCATCATCCGCACCGATCATGCCGTCGCGATTCGCGTCGCACCCCCAGCTTCCGCGATAAGTGCCGTTCTGCGCCGAGGTCGTTTTCTGCGCGGCACCATCGCGAAGCTCGAGCGATAACGCATCGAGATCGGCGGATGAGCGAACGCCGTCGCCGTTGCAATCACCGGCGAGGGGCGTCGCGAGCCGATAGATCGCCCCCGGCTCGGTGAAGCTCCCGGTGACGAAGTAAATCGCGCCGTCGAGCCGCTGCGCGACGTCGATCACGAATCCCGTCTCCTTCTCGATCAGGGCAATCGGTTCAGCAAGAGGCCGCGCCTCGAGATCGCTGAAGTAATAGATCGCGCGCGTGACGAATGAGCCGAGGAGGATCCCGTCGCGCAGAGTCGCATCGCGCCCGTTGAGAAGAAGAAGCCCGGTTGGCGCGACCGTCTTCGGGAAAACGTAGTCGGGGACCTGCGTCCCTTCAGCGGGAGGCTGCTTGCCCCACGTCATCGGCCAACCGAGGTTTGCGCCGCGCGTGAAGATGTGAAGCTCGTCAGCGGCTGTCGGGCCGTTGTCGGCGACGATCACACGCTGATGTTTCTCGTCCCATGCGAGGTCGAACGGATTGCGGAGACCGCGCGCCCATTGCGTGGCGGTGCCGTCGGGAGCGATCCGGAAGATCTTCCCGCCGTTCCAGTTCTCGAGTTGCGCGACGATATAGCCGCCGTAGTCGCCGATGCCGGCGAAGATCGAGCCGTCGGGGGCGACGGTGATATTGCCGCCGTGATGTTCGGTCGATGAGCCGCGCTCGGGCACTTCGATGTCGGCGGCGAAGCGGTGGAGGACTGTCTCGGTGCCGGTGGTGAGATCGATGCGCGCGATCACATCGTGCGTCTGGTTGATCGTCGTGTAGTGAACCGCTGCGATGGAGTCATCGATCAGCGCGAGACCGAGGAGCCCCGCGTTCCCCTCGCCGTGCGTCGTGACGGAGGCGACGGGAACATTCGCGCCGGAGTCGAAGCGGTAGATCGTCCCGGCGGTCGACGAGTAATAGAGGTTGCCGGCCGAGTCGATCGCGAGCGCGGTCGGAAAGCCCTCGATCGTGCCAACCTTCTCCGCGCGGAAACCTGGCAGCGTTGCGCTGAGACCAGCAGTCGCAGAGAGGAGGGTGAACAGCACAACGAGAAACTTCATTGATCGCACGCGCAAGAAAGAACCGCGCCAGTTTGCCTGAAATATCGCGAGTGTGCCGCGAGTTGGAGAGAATCCTTGACGAGAGTGTGCGCGGCGATGATAATCCGCGCTCCCGAAGTCGAAGGGAGGACAGGCACCGAGCCGGTCGCAGTCTCCCGAAAGCAAGGATCAGTGTCGCGGGGTGGAGCAGTCTGGTAGCTCGTTGGGCTCATAACCCAAAGGTCGCAGGTTCAAATCCTGTCCCCGCAACCAATCTTCAATTCACCAAAACCCTCTGGAAACAGAGGGTTTTTCGTTGGGGTCGGCCGGCTCCGCGACCGCTCAGTAGGACTCGGTCGGTTGGTCCCGTGAATACGACGTGGCGGTCCAACAAGCGTCGAACGCAACGCCGGCGGAACGGTAGGAGTCGCGGACCTGGTCCGCGTCGGCGGCTTCGAATTCGCAGATTATTCGCTTGCGGTCGAGCGAAACGTAGCTGCGCATCCATCTGGCGCCGTGCGCCTCCAGGCATTTGTCAACGAGCCTTGCAGCAGCGTTGAGATCGTCGTCGCTGATGGGAACCTCAAACGTCTGCTCGAGAACGAGAGTGGCCATGCGTTGCCTCCTTGATGAATCTCCGGGCCCGTTCCGTCAGGTCCGGCGACGCTTTGGTCCGCAGCCCGAGAAGGGATCGAGCGATGGTCACTTCGCTGTCGCGGCCGACTGCCCCCGCGGCGACGACCGCCTCTTCGGCGTGGCGGCGGGCATCGTCAACGAGACCCCGTCCCATTTCGATCTGGGCCACGAACGTCAGCGCCCATGCCAGATCGCTCTTGCTGTCGACTTCGCGCAATCGCTCCAGCGAGCTCTCGATCTCGACCGCCTGACCGGACATCCAATGGGCGATTGCTTCCAGGGTGTTGCTGCGGACCAATTCGCTGCCGCCCTTCATTCTTGTGGCTACCGGTCGCAGCCGCTCGCAGTGCCGCAGCGCCAGCGCGGGGTCGCCGTGTTCGAGAGCAGCGATGACCATCCGCCAGAGAGCGATCCACTCCCGCCAATGGTCCTGGGTCCGGGCCGCGAGCTCGAGCGCGCGCTCGAGATACGACATGGCCTCGGTAACACGGCCATGGTGGGCATGGAGAAATCCGAGTCCGAGGTCCAGCTCGGCATTCTCGATGCCAATGGCGCTGGCCTGGCGGAGGAGGGATTCAGCTCGAGTGACGTCGCGTTGAAGAAAGAGAAGACAGCGAGCTGCGTTGGCCATGGAGAGCGCCACGGTGGCCGCGTCGGCGGTCCGGCTGAGCTCCGCGGAGTGAATGGTTGCGCCGGCAGCGTCGTAATGGCGATTCGTTTCTGAGTACACGCAGGCCAGCAGGTGTGCGCCGAGAGAGGCCGTCTTCGGCAGACCTGCGTTTCGCGCGGCTTCCGTCAGGTCTGCCAGCCGGCTGGTCAACTCGACCTTCTCGCGAACCGCCGTTCGGGACATCACCAGCACATTGAGCAGCGCCATTTCCGTCTCGATGCGGAGATTGGAACCGAGTGATTCCACGAGCTGCAGCCCTCTGCGAGCGACGCTCACAGCCTCGCTGTACGCAAACATCCGCAGACAGTGTTCTCCTGCTTCGACCGCCGCGGTTGCGGCAAGAGCGTGATCACCTGCCAGATAAGCGTGGTGCACGATCTCGCCCGCCAATGAGGGCCTTGTAGAGCCCGAGCTTCTCGCCAATCACCACGAGCCCGGCGTGGAGCGTGGCTCCGAAGTCCACTACCGCGCGTCCCATGAATTCGTTCAACCGCTCCATGTTGATCTCCATGATCGACTCTCCTTCGTGCCGCAAATTAGGTCGCGACCGTAGGAGCGATCGTTGGAATGGGCGTTGGAATGGAGACACCCGAGGAGGCTCGAGTCCGCCACGACCTGGAGTTTCAAATCCTGTCCCCGCAACCAATTCAACCCTTCGATGACGCAGCTTTATGCTGGGTTTCGCACCGCCGGCAGAGTCACACGATCAAACGCTTGCGCACCGCGTACAGCACGATCTCCGCGGTGCTGTGGAGATTGAGTTTCTGCATCAGGTTGGCGCGATGCGTCTCGATCGGGCCTTCGGCAGCGACTCTAAGCCCGACCGGACAGTCCCCTCGAAATGAGCCGCCCGTGGCCGATGAATGTCCTAACGTCCGATCGGCTGGACCGCGAGAATGATTCCAGGCGCAAGAAGAAATGCCACGCTGAATACGAGGATCATTCTTTTCATTGTGAGTCTCCAGTTGTTGCCCGTTTCAGAGTGCGCGGAATTGCGCAGCCCCGGAGTGTCCAACCCAGTGCTTCGGCAAGGCGTTTCCCGGGCGGGCACGACGACCATCGGTCGCCGGGTTTCGAGAGCAGGCGACTCGGCGGGCGTTCAGATCCGCCTCGTGAGCGAGGGTGCCGCCGACCGGTTGTTGCTTTCACTCCGACGGATGCGAACAGCTACAGACGTGCCCGCACGTACGTTGCCATCCAGGAAAGCGCTGACCGATTCGTCGCCAGACGTGGAGGCATCGATCGATGCGACTACCGTGATCACGATGACGCGGCGCATCTGTCGATGAGGGCTGGGGCCGTCCTACGGTATCCGCACGATTGGAGGACGGCGCGGTGCTTCAAAGTGCGTCGCTGCCAGACACGATGGGCTGAGGGCTGCCGAACCGATCATCGCGCTGGGACGCGGGAGGTGCGCGTCACACGATCAATCGCTTGCGCACGGCGTACAGCACGATCTCCGCGGTGCTGTGGAGATTGAGTTTCTGCATCAGGTTGGCGCGATGCGTCTCGATCGTCGAGAGGCCAATGTCGAGGAGTGCCGCCACCTCTTTGTTCGATCGACCCTCGGCCAGCAGCTGCAGGACTTCCTTCTCACGACCGGTCAGCAGGTCGTAGGAATCGGTGAGGCCGCGCTCCTGCAGTTGCTGCATGTACTCCTCAGCGAGGACGCCGCTGACGGCCGGGCTGAAGTACGACTTGCCGGCGGCCACAGCGCGGATGGCAGGCAAGAGATCCTCGTCCGTCGCGTCCTTCAGGAGATAGCCGCGCGCTCCGGCGTTGAGGGCGCGCATCACGTACGACTCGTCGAGATGCATGCTCAACATGATCGTCAGCGGCGGAGGTTGCATCTTCTGCACGCGAGCGGCGACGTCGATGCCGTTCAACTTCGGCATGGCCACGTCGAGGATCAGCACGTCGGGATGATGCTCCTCGCAGAGACGCACCGCTTCGAGACCGTCCGCCGCCTCCGCGACCACTTCGACCGATTCCTCGGTCTCGAGCAGCGAGCGCATCCCGCGACGCACGATGGAATGATCATCAGCCAGCAGTACTCGCAAGTTGCGCCTCCTCGATCGGCAAAGTGACCGGCATCGTCACGCGTAGTTCGGTGCCATTGGGTTGGCGAGAACGAACTTCAAAGGTGCCGTGAAGCTCGCGCACGCGCTCTTCGATTCCGACCAGGCCGAGGCCGCGGGGACGACCGGGAGCGATGCCGACTCCGTCGTCGGCAACGATCACGTCGAGCGTGGTCTGTGCGAGCCCCACGCTGACATCGACACGGTTCGCATGCGCGTGACGCGCGCAATTCGTCAGAGCTTCCTGCACGATTCGATAAATGCACGTTCGATGCTGATCGGGCAATTTATCGAGGTCGCCGCTCAGCGTCAGATGGACGGGGATCGCGAAGCGGCGCCGGAAATCGCGGACGTGCCATTCGAGCGCGGGCTGCAGGCCGAAGTCGTCGAGCATGCTCGGACGCAGTCCCATCACGAGATCGCGAACCGAGCGAAGAATGGTGTCGAGGAGGCGCTTCGCTTCGGCAACCGCCTGAGAGTGCTGGATCTCGGAAGCACCGCGTGTGCGGTCGGAACGGCCGATCTCCATGCGTAATGCGGTCAGCATTTGGCCGACGTGATCGTGTAACTCGCGCGTGAGCTTTTTCCGTTCTTCTTCCTGCGCGGCCACGAGCTGCTGCGACAGAAGGCGCATCTCATTCTCGGCCTGCTCCGCGTGCAGCCGCTGTTTCTCCGATCGGCGCTCGAGCATGCGCAGACGGACGACGGCAACGAGAGCCACGACGAAGCCAAGGAGAAGCGTGCGCCACAACCGGCGATCGTGATCCTCCCGAAATGCAACGAGGCGACGCGTGACCTCCGCGCGCTGTGTCTCGAGATTCGCGTTGTTGAGCTGTTCGATATCTTTCGTGATGTCGAGGACGGCTTCGCGCCGCGGCAGGACTTCCTGTCGAAGGAAGCGTCCGCTCCGCATGATCTTCTCGTACACCGACCACTCGAACAGCGGCTCGAATGCCTGCCAGTACTCGTCCAGCCGCTTTTCCAGAACGTCCACTCTCGCAGCCGCATCGCGCCGAAGAAGCCCGCGAAGGCGCCCGACGTTGTCGGCGTGGTTCTGACGCAGTTCGGTGAGTCGCTGACGGTACTCACGCGCTTCCTCCCGGTCCGTATCGAGCAGATAGTCGCGAATGTAGATGCCGGACAGGTGAACATCCGAGCGCAGACGGCGGAGAGTAATCTCCACTTCGCGGTGATGACTGTTCAGTTGATCGAGCTGCGCGTAAATCTCCTCGGCCTTGCGCGAAGTCGTGGCGACTGACGTGTAAATCAGAAGGAGGAGACCGCCGAGCGCGGCAGCCGCGACCGGCCACGTAGCGAAAAACCTCCTCTGCCATCTCCCTGGAAATTTCATCGGCGTACAACGAGAACAGGCGTCGTCAGAGCTTCACTTCCTCCCGGATGAGACGGAAGAGCTCGCGAAACGAGCCTACGACCGTGACTCCGGGGGGTGGAACCCGTTCGCCGCTGGCGACGAAAAGCGCACGCCCGTTCTCCGCGGCGAACTTCAGCGGCCCGAAGTCCGTGATGTCGTCGCCTGCGTACACGACGCGCGCCGCACCCACTGCGCGGGCGAGCCAGCGAAGGGCTTCCTCCTTTCCGCCGCCAGGGCGCCGCGCTTCGACTACGCACCGGCCCTCGATCACGTCGAGATGCGACTCCGTCGCCCATGACCGGAACATCTCGACGACAGGCGCAATCGCTTCGTAAGGCACACCACGCCAGTGGAGCGCGAGGGCGTGTTTCTTCGTTTCGACCCGCAGACCACTTGCGGCAATCTCACGGCCAAGCTCGGAATGAAGCTCGACGGAGAGCGGTGGCACGTCGCGGACCAGAACGCCGCCCGGCGCGCGAATCTCGAGCCCGTGTGACGCGATGAAGTACGCACCGGGCGCGTTCACACGCGCGGTGAGGTCGTCGGCATCGCGTCCGGAAACGATCGCCACCACGATGCCCTCCATCTGCGTAGTCTCGGCGAGAAGAGCGGCCGCGGCGCGGTCGAGCTGCACGTCCGCCGGGTTGTCACGGATCGGCGCGAGCGTCCCGTCGAAGTCGAAGGCGAGCAGTGTCGAGCCGCCCGTCATCCGGCCACGACCTCTCGTGGTTTCTGGCGCAGCAGCGAGTTTTGCTGCGGCCAGAACTGCCCGCGCTGCTGGCTGACCTCCCGCATGCCTGCGAGCAGCTTCTCGGACCAATCGTAGATCGAATGCGAGGCGATCTGATCCCGCATCGTCTGCATTCGCGCGCGTCGCTCGGCGAGTGGCATGCGGATCGCTCGCAGAATGGCCCCGGCAACCTGCTGCGTGTCGTAGGGATTGACGAGCAGCGCGCCATCGAGCTCCTTCGCCGCGCCCGCGAACACGCTGAGCACGAGCGCACCGTCACCATCCGAACATGCGGCGACATACTCCTTGGCGACGAGATTCATGCCGTCATGCAACGGCGTCACGAGTGCGCTGTCGGCCATCGCGTAGTACCGCCGCACGTCCTCCGGCGCGAACGTACGCATCTGCAGGACGATCGGATTCCATGCTTCCGTGCCGAATCGTGAATTCACGCGATCCACCGCTTCCTTCAGATCGTCAGCGAGCCGCTGATACTCGAGAATGCTCGTTCTCGTCGGCGACGCAACTTGGACGAAGACATACTTTCCAAGGATCGCCGGATTCTCCTCGAGCAGCAACTCGACCGCGGCGACGCGTTCGAGGAGCCCTTTCGTGTAGTCCGCGCGGTCGACGCCGAGGCTGACGTGCGTCGTCGCCGGGATGCCGAGCGACCCGCGCAGGACCTCACCTTCGGCACGTGACGCTGCTGGATATGGCCACTCGACACTGATCGGATACGGACGTACCAGTGTGCTGTGGCCGCCGTATGAGACCGACATCGATTCGAGGTCGACACGACACTCGAGATACCGCTGCACGGTGTCCAGAAAATTGAGGCAGTACTGGCGCGTGTGGAATCCGACGATGTCCGCTCCGAGCATCCCTTCGAGAATCGTTTCCTTCCACGGACAGATGCCGGCCACTTCCGAGTTCGGCCAGGGGATATGCCAGAAGAGACTCGTCACGACGTGGGGCGCCTGCTCGCGGATCAGCTTCGGCACGAGCGCGAAGTGGTAGTCCTGAATGAGAACCAGGCCGTCTGCGCCGGCCTCTTCGGCCGCCGCATGCGCAAACGTCTCGTTGACGGCCTGATACGCGGTCCAGTCGGGAGCGCGAAACGAAGGCCGCGTGTGCGCGAGGTGGCAGAGCGGCCACAGCCCTTCGTTCGCAAAGCCTGAGTAGTAGCGATCGTACGTGTCCTCGTCGATCCAAAGCCGGCGCAGTGTGTATTCGGGTGCCCCGGGAGGAACCGCCAGGCGACCCATCCGATCGGCTTGCGTGCGATCGGCGGAGCCGCCGCCGTGCGCGATCCACGTTCCTCCGCACGCGCGCAGGATCGGTTCGATCCCGGTCACGAGTCCACTGGCAGGCCGCTGCACGACGACCTTGCCTCCCGCGTCCCATTCATGCGAGTACGGCTCGCGATTGGCAATCACGACCAGGCCGCCGCCTGGGATCTGCGCACCGACGAGCGCGCGAAGACGCTCCGCGCCGTCCCTTCCGGTCGCCCGTTCGATCCGAAGGTGCTCCACGGTGTCGTGCATGTCGCGGACGAGCAGTCGTAGATCGGGAGGAACGGCAGTGTCGGTGCCCACTGCCGATCGCATCTGTCGAACCACCAACCGCACAGCCTCCTCGGTGCGCCGGCTGCCGAGACGCGCTCCCGCACGCGCCAGAAGCAACAGCGCCAACAACGCCAACTCAGCCGCGATGAAGAGAATCTGCAAAACATGCTTGCGGCGCGCGTCGAGAAACGTTCGATCCTGCACGACGAAGAGAGTCCTGCCGGCGCCGATGCCGTGTGCCGTGACCACCACGTTGCGTGCTCCGAGGCGACCGCGCGTCGACTTGCCATTCGCGAGCGACGCTGCGCGGGCGATCGCGGACCGGCAGCCGAGGTCACGTGCGAGGCCAGTGGCGGCAATGGGCGCATCGGCCGAACACGCGATGAGGTTGGCGGCGTCCTGTGCGGCGGAAAGCTCTCCAAGCGCCGCCTGCACCTTCATTGGAGATAAATCTCGTGTGTTCGTCTGGACGACGACGCCGATCAGATGTGCCTGGCGGGTGAGATCGCGGTCGGTCCATCGCCGCAACGCGGAATCGAATACGTCGTAGAGCAGGCCGAAAATGAGACCCGCGCAGACGATCGCGCAGGCGATCACCAGCACGCTGTCGCGCAAGCGTTCGCGGCCGACGAGCGCACTCCTCAGTAGCGGCCCCAGACCATCTCCTCGAAGAATCGACATTCAGTCCCCTTTTGGCGTGGGAGGCGACGCTCGTCCTCGGTCGCGAAGGAGGCGCCAGGAAGCCGCGAGCCGAACGACCGCCGCCACCCACGAGCCTCAGGTTATGGGCGCGCCGAAGCGCTGTACATCCGGTCTACGGGGGAGGCGGGCGGTTCACCCCGCGCCGGCGCGGCAACCTCAACGGGGCGGCTTCGACGCCGCGCCGTTTTTCACGCTCGTGAGAACATCGAGAAGTGCCGAACGTGCGATTGTCTGTTGCGCTTCCCGGCTGATCGTTGCGTCTCCGTCGAACAGTTGATGGCCGTAATGGCCGAATTGCGAGTGATTGCCGCCTTTGATCTCGACCCACTTCGTGTGGCTCGGAAGAAGGCGACGGTTTGAGAGAATCCGGTCCGGCGGCGCAACTTTGTCATTTGATGCGTAGACCTTCGAGACAGGAATCAACAGAGCCGCGGCCCGTTCCGATCAACGTAACGAGGAGGAAACGTTGTGCGAGGAAATGAAGCTTGGCGATTTCTCTGGTGAGGAAAGAGGGGATCGTCGTTCGGTCCTGTTTCCTCCGGCACGTACGTACGGATGAGCCGCGTTCCGGTGTCTCCCCCCTTTGCCGGATTGGAAGCACGCGCCGCTCTGACTAAAGTGCGTTCCATGGAAACGCGTACCCGCGCTGCGGTCCGTATTCGTTCACGAAGTGGAGCGTCCTCCAGGGGCGTGGCAAATCGCATCGGCGTTTTCACAGCCGTCGATGGGACGATGCTCGACTCGCGCACCTTCGAGGCCGGAGCAAGCCGCGAGATGATTCGACGGCTGCATGCCGCTGCGGTACCGGTCATTCCCATGTCGGTGATGACGCTCGAAGAACTCGCCCCGATCGCGGCCGACCTCGAGCTTCGGGAGCCGATGGTCATCGAGGCCGGCGGAGCCATCGCGCGCTGGGGAGATGGT
>JAENWF010000161.1 GCA_016650215.1 Thermoanaerobaculia bacterium | reverse complement strand
TGGAGCGCGGCGAATGCGGCGAAGCCGTGAAGAGCTGGCGTCGCGCGGTCGAAGGTCTTCCCGACGCACGCGCGAGTGAACGGCAGGAGATGCAGCGCGAGATTGCCAGCGCGCGCGAGAACTGCCGCACGTAGAATCGCGCGATGTTCTCGCGAAGGGCCGACTGGTCCGCCCCCGTGAATCGCCTGACGCTCGCGCGCGAAGAGCGAGCGCAACGTGGTCTCGAGACGCTCGACCTCACGCTCTCCAATCCGACACGCGCCGGTATCGACTACCCGTTCGGTGATCTCGCCGACGCCCTGTCGCACGCGACACGCGCGCCTTACGACCCTCAGCCCCTCGGCATCCGCTCGGCGCGGGAGGCAGTTGCGCGCGAGCACGGCGCCGATCCCGACGACGTCGTCATCACCGCCTCGACGAGCGAGGCGTACGCGTTCCTCTTCAAGCTCCTCACCGATCCGGGCGACGAGTTGCTGACCGCCGTCCCCTCATACCCGCTGCTCGATCATCTCGCGCAGCTCGAGCAAGTCAGGCTCGTCGCGTTCCCGCTCGAGTTGCACGCACGATGGGAGATCACGCGCGGTGCGGTCGCGTCCGCGATCACGCCTCGAGTCCGGGCAATCATCGCCGTCAGCCCAAACAATCCGACCGGCTCGTACGTTCGCGAGAGCGAGCTCGCGATCCTGAGCGCGCATGGCCTGCCGCTCATCGTCGATGAGGTCTTTCGCGACTACCCGATTGCAGCTCGCGACATCCCGCGCGGCTTTGCGCGGTCGGACGAAACACTCACGTTCTCCCTCGGCGGTCTTTCAAAATCCGCTGGCCTTCCCCATCTCAAACTCGGCTGGATCATCGTCAGCGGACCGACGGAGGATCAACGGAAGGCGATCGCCGCACTCGAGCTCATCGCCGACAACTTCCTCTCGGTCGCTACGCCGGTTCAGGAAGCGCTTCCAGACATCCTGCGGATCGCGAAGGGAATTCAGGCTTCGATTCTTCAGCGGATCCGGCGCAACCATGAGGAACTGAGCGTTGCCTCGAACAGAAAGGCGTCCTGCTCTCTCCTGCCCGTCGAAGGAGGATGGTCCGCTGTGTTGCGCGTCCCGCGAACACGAACGGACGAAGAGACGGCGCTGCTGCTCCTTTCACGAGGCGTCCTGGTGCAACCGGGTTACTTTTTCGACTTCGAACAGGAGGGGCATCTGGTCGTCTCGCTGCTCACTCCACCCGAACACTTCGACGCAGGAATCGCGCGGATCATGGACGAGATGCCATGAAAGAGCACTGGTTACTCGACCCGCAGATCACGTTTCTCAACCACGGCTCGTTCGGCGCAACTCCGCGAGCGGTGATGGCGCGACAGGATGAGATCCGTCTGCGACTCGAGCGCCAGCCTGTCCGCTTCATGGTTCGCGAGCTTGAGTCGCTGCTCGACGAAGCCCGCAGCGATCTCGCCGCATTTCTCGGGGCCGACACCTCCGGCCTCGCCTTCGTTCCGAACGCGACGGCAGGCGTGAACGCCGTTCTCCGTTCGCTCGATCTCGACAAGCACGAAGAGCTGCTGGTCACAAACCAGGAGTACAACGCATGCCGCAACGCACTCGAATTCGTCGCGGGACTCTCCGGCGCGCGCGTGGTTGTCGCCGACATCCCCTTCCCGATCGCGTCTTCGGAGGAAGTGATCGCGCGCGTGATGGAGAAAGTAACCGATCGGACGCGTCTTTTTCTCGTCGATCACGTCACAAGTCAGACCGCCCTCGTCATGCCGGTCGAGCGTCTCGTGCGCGAGATGTCTGCACGCCACATCGACACGCTCGTCGACGGCGCACACGCTCCCGGGATGCTGCCTCTCGATCTGCGCGCGATCGGCGCGGCGTACTACGTGGGCAACCTGCACAAGTGGGTCTGCGCTCCGAAAGGGGCCGGATTTCTCTACCTTCGGGAAGATCGGCGGCGATCAATCCATCCCGTCTCGATCAGTCACGGCGCAAACTCGATGCGCGAGGACCGCAGCCGCTTTCTGCTCGAGTTCGACTGGACCGGCACGTTCGATCCGAGCGCATGGCTCGCCGTGCCCGAGGCCATCCGCTTCGTCGGATCGCTCGCTCCCGGCGGATGGGAAGAAGTGATGCAGCGCAATCACGAACTCGCTCTGCGGGGACGGGACATTCTCGCGGCGGAGCTGCAAATCGCGGCGCCTGCGCCAGACTCGATGCTCGGGTCGATGGCTGCCCTCCCGCTTCCCGATGGAACGTCGAAGGTCGCTGCGTCGCTGTACGGCGATCCGCTTCAGGATCGATTGCTCGAAGAATTCGACATCGAGGTTCCGATCGTTCCCTGGCCACATCCGCCGAAACGTCTGATCAGGATTTCGGCGCAGTTGTACAACGAGGTGGCCGACTACGAGAAGCTGGCGTGCGCACTCACGAAACTCCTATCCTGAGCGAAGCGAAGCGGGCGGTTCTGTGTGGCG
>JAENWF010000160.1 GCA_016650215.1 Thermoanaerobaculia bacterium | reverse complement strand
TGAAGATCGCGATCGTCGGCAGCGACGGCAGCGTCCTTCATACGAGTCGCATCGAACAGCCGCAAGCGCTCCGCGAGCTTCGGGCAGACGGCTCGGGATTCGCGGCGCTGACGAACGCGTCGATCGAGCTCGTGTCACGTGAAGGCAGCCCCGTGGCGACAATCGTTCTGAACGGGAGCGCTCATGACTTCGAGGTCGATGGGAATCAGTTCATCGTTCTCAATGGGTCGCGGTACTCGTACTACGCGTACCGCCCATTTCTGCGTGCGGTCGGGCGCGACGGTACGATTCGCTGGACCCAGGTTCTCCCCGCCGCCGGCGAGTCGGGCGCAGCGGGAAGTCTGACGCGCGAGGGATCGGAATTCATCGCAGCCTGGAAATCCGTCTCTTCGGGCATGAACCTCGGAGCGCTGAACATCGGACGGTTCTCCGCGGACGGGGAGATGCTTCAGCGCGCGGTTTCTGATCGCGCGTTCGAATCGGTCTCGCCCAACAACCCAGGCGGCGGACTCGAGATGGAGTTGGCGAGCAACGGCTCGCAGTCGGTTCTCGTCTGGATCGCCCGCCGGGAGAGGGACTACTCGTCGCTCGTTGCGATGCCGCTCGGCCGTGAGCTCGTGGGAGAGATCACTCCAATCTCGACGCACGCGGTCGAGCAGGCGATCGCGGGGGCAGTCGATACCGGCAACGAATACGTCGTGGCGTGGATCGAGAAGGACCGCCTTCTCGCGTGCCGGGTCACGGATCGCGGAGAGCCGCTCGACGGCGAGGGGAAGCTGCTCGCTGAAGAAAGAGGGATCGGGAATGCTCACGCGGGATTTGACGGCGAAGCGATCGTCATGATCTGGACCGCCGAGGCCGGCGTGTTCATGCAGCGCTTCGATCGCAGTCTCACTGCCGCGGGCCCGCGTGTGCGAATCTCGGAGGAAGGGGCGCGACTCGAGTCGTTCGTGTGCGCGCGTGAATCGTGTCTCGCGTCGTGGAGAGATGCGCGCAATCGATTCTCGATCGCGCGCATTCAGAAGGGCGGGGTGCTCGTTCCCGTCGAGATCCCGATGCGCGACGCAGTCATCGCCGCCGGCGATGATTCGTTCCCGCTGCTTTCGAGGCGGGGAGTCGAGCCGACAGGCGTGATCATCTCCGCTGCCGGGATTCCAGCCGAAGGTCCAGCCTCTCCCGCATTTCACGACATCATCGCCCTGCGATACGGTCTCACCGCCGGGCCGTGGGCGGTATGGGACGGCGCGCGATGGGCCGTCCTCTGGGGGTTCGGGTCGTTACCGGGAGGCGGACTGCGCATGACGCGGCTCGATCGGGACGGCAATTCGCTCGACGGCGACCTCACGCAATGGGAGGGCTTCGTCGTTCACAAGGGAACTCCCTTCCTGAGCGGGTTGTGGAGAGTGGGCGACACGTTTGTGATGCCGGCCTACGGCGAAACGCTCGTCATGCATCGAGACACCTTGCGCGTGGAGTCCGAGCCGTTCCTCGCGTATGGCTTCGCGACGCGATTCGGATCGCGAGACCCCAGGCGCGGAATCATGGCCTACGCGCGCGACGTGGCTGACGATCGGCATTTCCGCAGTACGCGCGTTTTCTTCCGGCTCCTGGCCCCGCCACCGCGCCAGCGAGCGACGCGCCGCTGATCGCGCGCGAGATCCCCAGGGTCAGGTCTTGATTATTGCTTTTCCAGACGGCAAAAGAGCAAATTTCAAGACCTGACCCTCAAATCTACCTGCTGTTTCCGGCGGTGTCTTCGTGGTTCTCGATCGAGCGATTGCCGATTGTCAGGTTGTCGATGTAGACCTTGCCGGCGGCGGGTGGGAACCATCCTGAGTCATCGACGAGGAAACCGAGAATGACTTCGTGACTCGGGACCGCGGAAAGTGCGGCCTGTAGCGCCGCCCACGGCTGATAGATGTTCGAGTTGAATCCGAGACCAACAATCTCCCATCGCGGTACCAGATCGGTGAGGTCTTCGAACTGCCAGGTATTCGGAAGGCATCCCGTGTACGGTGGCTTCACGTGTCCATGAGCGAGCATGTCGCGGTTGCCGTCGCCGTCGAGATCGATGTAGAGAGTGACGCGCGGTGAGCCCCCGCCGCACGAGCGTCCGTCGTAGTACGCCTTGTACTGAATGCGGTTCTTCAGTGCCTCGATCTTCACATCGAGCTTGCGGTAGGCGAGACCGTAGACCGTGTTCGTGATCGAGATGCATTCGTTTGCGGGATTCTCCGGATCGTAGTCATCCCGCGCATCGCCCTCGAGGATGAACTGTGAATGCGGCTGACTGTTCTCCGCTGCGAGCGGGAGTGCAACTGCGACGAGGAGAACTGCGAAAAGCATGTTGCGTTTCATGACGTCTCCTTTCATACCGCGCGCATGCTATTGACCAGCGAGCGCTGACGCATCCCCCGATCGGAGGAAGGAAGGAGACTCAGCAGGATGGATTTCAGCGAGAGCGGCGTGCGAGGGCGGCGAGATACGCGCCGGCTTCGCCAGCGAGCGTTGCACCGTAACCGGCCACGACGACCGGCAGCGCAGTGACGAGCTTGATGAGCGCGCCTCCACGGGCAGCATGAAGTGCAACGCGCGCGAGATTGCTCGCGAGTCGCAGCGGTAGGACGGTGGCGACCGCTAGCGTCGCAATGCGCCATCGCCGATCGACGTACCACCTGCTCCGCAATT
The DNA here is from genome assembly GCA_016650215.1 of Thermoanaerobaculia bacterium. Lineage (GTDB taxonomy): Bacteria > Acidobacteriota > Thermoanaerobaculia > Gp7-AA8 > Gp7-AA8 > JAENWF01. Next base: position 2,699 of record JAENWF010000160.1, on the reverse strand, counting down.
CTCCATACCACCGGCCGCGCTGGAAACGTTCCGCGCAGAATTCGCGCAGCGTGTACAGATGATGATGCGCGCCAGCCGCTGCCGGCTCGAACCACAGCCTGAGACCGCAGTCCTGCAGATTCCGGCTCAACTCCACATCGCCGATGAACAGTTCACCGGGGAACGCGCCGGCGCGTTCGAAGTCTTCGCGGCTGACGAGCATGTTTCCGCTCGGTGCCATGTCCAGAATGCGGCGGCGGCCGGCCGGTAGCCATTTGCTGAACTTCGTCAGGTGGAACCCGAAGTCAATGACTCGCGTGCCGTGACACGCGAACGAACCGATGATCACCTCGTGCTGCTCTTCCCATGCCGTGACCAACGCCTGAAGCCAGCGAGACTGAAGGTAGATGTCGGGATCGGTGAAGACCAGCAGTCTTCCCCGCGAGTGCCCGACGCCGAGGTTGCGCGCGGCCTGCGGAAGCAGCCGGTCGGAGGCCGCGATGAATCGGACCGCCGGGAACCTTCTGTGCACCATCGCCTCGCTCGCGGCGTCGCCGCTGCTCTCGACGACGATCGTTTCGAAATCGCGGAACGTTTGCTGGTCGATCGACTCCAGCGAGCGCTCGATCGTCGCACCCGATCGAAATGCCGGGAGGATTACCGATACGAGCGGCGAGGAGTCCTCCGCGCTCATCCCGGTCTCGGCTCGTTCAATTCGTAGCTTGTGAAGCGGCGCTCCGCGTCCCCCATCCCGAAGAGAAGTCCGATTGTCTGGCCTAGTGCGCTCGCATACTGAGCAACCAGGATCTGCGGCGCTGCCAGCCAGGCTTGCAGGAGTAGTGCGGGCCGCTTCCTGCTGAGAACGAGAGTGAGGCGCGCCAGGTAGTAGAGCGGGATGACCGGCGTGGCCACGATGTACAAAACCCGTCGCGCGAGTGACCACTTGAACACACGCGCGCGCATCGGCCCGTAGCAGCGGTGCCAGAGGTAGTAACCCGACGAGATACTCGCCAGCCGCGTCTCGTTGATGTGCTCGAACTTCGCATCGGGTTCGAGCAGCATTCGATGTCCGTCTCGGTGCATGCGCGCGAAAAGAACATTCTCGGTTCGAAGGAGCTCCTCCAACTCCTCGCCATACGAGAGCAACACGTCCCGCTTGAACGAGCTGTTGTGACCTGGGAGCAGGTCGTATTCGCCGCGCGTCGCAGGAGGTAGCCACTGGTTGTAGTTCATCAGCGCGATGGTCCGGCTGAGACGCACGTGAGGATTGCCATTGTGAATCTCCGCACCGACCGCGGACCAGGGAGCTTCGTGTGCGCGGATCAGCGCGCTGCCCCACCCGGCGTGAACGCGGCAGTGCTCTTCGACGAAGACGACGATCGGCGCCTGCGCCGTCCGTACGCCGAGCGCGCGCCCGACGGAGAAGACGGTGTCGGACGCCATCACGATCATCCGGACGCTCGGGTGGTCGCTGCCAGGGAGGGGAGGAGAGGTGCTGCTGTCGAGATCGATGAGGAGAATCTCGAGCTCGTTGACGCAGTCCTGCGTGAGGATTGACTGCAGGCAGGCGATCGCGCGTTCGCGCAGGCGGCCCACGATGAGGATCACGCTCATTTGCCTCACGCGATTCTCATTGTAGCCGTCGTGGCTTCAAAGCCTCACTTGATGCCGCAACGCTTCGCGATCTCCGACGCATCACTGCGGAGGAGATCGACGTAGTAGTCCATCAGTCCGCGCATGAACCGCGGGTTCTCGTCTGGCGTGAGCGACGCGACGCCGGTAATCCAGTTGCTCACGCAGGTTTCCTTCTTCGCGTCGCTCGCGGCGCATGCAAGCAGCGAGTCGAAGGAGCGGCGGTAGGTTGCGAACTGCTGGCGCGTCATCGGAGCGCCGTGGCCTGGGATGAGGAGCGAGAAATCCATTTTCGCGAGGCGGTCGAGCGTCGATTTCCAGCGGGCCGGGCAGGCGGTGTCGAGGAAGGGGGCGGGTAGCGTGACGAGATCGCCGGCGATGACGACTCCGGTGGAGGGATCGTGAATCCAGAGATCGCCCGCGGTGACTGAATTCTCCTCGAGCGTGATCCTTAGCTCTCGTCCGGCAATCGACAATGCTCGGGAGGCAGCGATGACGTCGGTGGGCATCAGCTCGTCGCCCGCGTCGATCAGATCAACCTCCGCTTTCAACATGATCTTCTGCTCGAGATCATCGGTGTGAGTGATCGAGTCTTCGAGCTGCGAGCGATACCTCGGCAGAAATCCCTTCCGCGCGCCGGCGAGCGCACCGCTCGCATAAATGCGCACCTCGGGAAACTGGAGCCGGATGAGCCGGTTGCCGCCGATGTGATCGAGATGCCAGTGCGTGTTGATGACCGCTCTGATCGGCAGCTTCTCCGCCGCGGCAAAGTCGAGAATCAAGTCTGCATGAATCGGATGTCGGCCGGTGTCGACCACGATGAGACCGTCCGTGCCGCGGATGATCACGCTGTTGCCATCGGGCTGGATGCCGGGCGTGAACTCTCCGCGGATTAGATGGACGCCTGCGACGATCTCCGTCGCGTGAACAGAGCTGGGCGCGAGGATGAATAAGCAGGCGGCGAGAAGCAATCTGCGCATAGACGAATCGTAGCGCGGGACAGAACGAGTGCGGACTTCGGCGGACACGGAAGTTGCGCGATGTTGACGGAAACCGATCTCGCAGCGAATCCTGGCCTCTGTGTGGCG
>JAENWF010000159.1 GCA_016650215.1 Thermoanaerobaculia bacterium | reverse complement strand
GGCGGGTGGAAGCCGTAGTCCATCAGCCGCTTCGCGATGTCGAGCGTGTGGACGTCCTTCGCGGTCTGGTACTTGTCGCTGAAGACGACTTCGTGCAGCGTCGGCGACTCGTACGGCAGGTGGTACTTACCCTTCAGGCGGGCGCGGATATAGTTCGCGTTGAGCACCGCGAGTTGCGCGATGCGGCGCAATCCGGTCGGACCCATCGAGCGCATATACGTCAACGCGCGCACGAGCACGCCGAAATTGCCGTTGAACGCGCGCATCCGGCCAATCGAGTCGGGATGGTTGAACTCGAGCGCAAAGGTGCCGTCGTCGCGGCGCTCCACTGTCGGCGACGGGAGGAACGGCACGAGCCGCTCCGACACCCCTACCGGGCCCGCGCCGGGACCTCCGCCGCCGTGCGGCGTCGAGAAGGTCTTGTGCAGATTCGAGTGAATGACGTCGATGCCCATGTCGCCCGGGCGGGCGACGCCGACGAACGAGTTGAGGTTCGCGCCGTCGCAGTAGAGATACGCCCCTTTCGCGTGGAGAATCTCCGCCATCTTCTTGATCTCGCTCTCGAACACGCCCAGCGTGTTCGGGACCGTGACCATGAGTGCGGCGACTTCGTCCGTCACCGCTTCGGCGAGCGTTGACAGATCGACAGTGCCGCGATTGTTCGATTTCAGTTCCTTGATCTGATAGCCGGCGAACCTGGCTGACGCTGGATTCGTCCCGTGCGCGGAGTCGGGGATCAGGATGTACTTGCGCGCGTTGCCACTCTTCGCGAGCGCCTTGTGCACCATGAGGATGCCTGTCAGCTCGCCATGCGCGCCGGCGACCGGCTGCAGCGTCACGCGCGGCATCCCGAAGATCTCTTTGAGTGACTGCTCGAGCCACCAGAGCAGCTCGAGGTTCCCCTGCACCTGATGATCGGGCTGCAGCGGATGCGAGAGCGCGAGCCCCGGCGTCCTCGCGATCTCTTCATTGATGCGCGGGTTGTGCTTCATCGTGCACGACCCGAGCGGATAGAGCCCGGTGTCGATCGAGAGATTGAGTTTCGACAGCCGCGTGAAGTGACGGATGACGTCGACTTCAGACACTTCGACTTCGTTCGCGATCTCGTTGCGCCGGATGCTTTTCGGCAATAGTGCGTCGAGGCTCTGCTCCGGGACGTCGAGCGCCGGGAGCTGATAGCCGCGGCGCCCGCTCTTCGAATGCTCGAAAATGAGGCCTTCGCGATTGAAGCCCTGCGCTGATGCGGCAGTCGTCTTGCTTTCCTGCGGTTCGATCGTTGAGGTCATCAGCGTCTCTCCCTCGAGACGGCCGCACTCACGGTTGCGGCGAAGTGGTCGAGGTTCTCGCGGGTGTGAAGCTCGGTGACCGCGACAAGGAAATCGTTCGGCTGCTCCGGATAGAACTGCGCGAGCGGGATTCCACCGAGGATCCTGCCGTGCTCGAGATCCTCGAGGATCTGCGACGCGGCGTACGGCGTCCGCACCACGAACTCGTTGTAGATCGGACCGCTGAACGGGAGGCTCACACCGCCGATCGAGGCGAGCTTCGCGCGGAGGTACGCGGCTTTCTGCAGGCACTGCGTCGCGACTTCACGCAGTCCCACTTTGCCGAGCAGCGAGAGATACATGTTCGCGGCGAGTGCGACCAACGCCTCGTTGGTGCAGATGTTCGAGGTCGCCTTGCCGCGGCGGATATGCTGCTCGCGCGTGGCGAGCGTCAGCACGTAGGCGCGGCGGCCATCGACGTCAACTGTCTCGCCGACGAGACGTCCCGGCATGTGGCGCTTGAGTGCATCCTTCACGACCATGAAGCCGACGTATGGCCCGCCGAACTGCGTCGGGACGCCCCACGCCTGCCCTTCACCGACGGCGATGTCGAATCCATGTGCACCCGGTGGGCTTACGATTCCGAGCGACGTCGCTTCGGCAATCACCGCGATCTTCGCGGCGCCTGCCTCGGTCGCAATCTTCCCGACCGCGTCGTAGTCCTCGATCACGCCGAGAAAGTTCGGCGACTGAACGGTGATTGCGAACGCACCGCTTGCCGCGGTGCGAAGAGCGTCCAGATCGATGCGCCCGTCGGCGGACCAGCCGACTTCGACGATCTCGAGCCCGAGGTTCTGCACGTACGTCCGGACCGTCGCCGTGTAATGCGGGTGGACACTCTTCGCGATGACGACCTTCTTGCGACCCTTGCCGACGCGCTCTGCGAGCAGCACCGCCTCACAGAGCGCCGTCGATCCGTCGTAGAGCGACGCGTTCGCGACGTCCAGCCCGGTCAGCAGGCATTGATGCGTCTGATACTCGAAGATCGACTGCAGCGTTCCCTGCGAGACTTCCGGCTGATACGGTGTGTACGCGGTGAGGAACTCGGCCCGCAGCAGAAGCTGATCGATGCATGCAGGCTGATAGTGCGCATATGCGCCCGCGCCGAGGAAGGAGACATGGTCGACGGTCGTGCGGTTGCGTGAGGCGAGCTCGCGGAACCAGCGGCGCGATTCGATTTCTGACCACGGTCCCGGCAGATCGAGCAGCCGGTCGAGTTTCACGTCGTCGGGGATCGATTCGAACAGACGATCGATCGAGTCGACGCCGATGATCCGCAACATCTCCGGGAGATCGCCGGAGGAGTTGGGGATGTAGCGATGTGCGTTGGATTCGTCGGTGGGATCGGGGAGATTGCTCATAGTCGGGCCGCGCGGCAGCCGCGCCTCACTTGCCGCTTTCTTTCTCGACGTACTCTTCGTACTCTTCGGCGCTCATCAGGTCATCGGGCTCTTCAACGTTGCTGATCTTCACCTTGATCATCCAACCATCACCGTACGGGTCGGTATTCACGAGCTCAGGCTTGTCTACAAGAGACTCATTGACTTCGACGACTTCGCAAGTGACCGGGGCGAAGAGCTCCGACACTGCCTTCACCGACTCGATGCTGCCAAGCTCGTCGCCCGCGTCGAGCTGCGCCCCGACCTGCGGGAGCTCGACGAACACGACATCGCCCAGCTCTTTCTGCGCGTAGTCGGTGATACCGATCGTAGCCATGTCGCCTTCGACATGAATGTACTCGTGACTCTTCGCGTACCGATTGTCTTCGGGGATGTTGGCCATCGCACTCGCTCCTTGATTACTTCGCTCGCTTGTAGAAGGGCGTCGGCACGACACGCGCCCGAGCCTCTTTTCCGCGGATGAGAACAGTGAACTCGGATCCCTGGGCCGACTTGTCGAGCGGAAGATATGCGAGTCCAATCGACTTTTTCAATGTTGGCGAATGCGTGCCGCTGGTGACGCCGCCGATCTCTTTGCTGCCGTCGACGACCGGATAACCGTGACGTGCGATTCCGCGGTCGATCATCTCGAATCCGACCAGCTTACGCCGCGGTCCTTCGGACTTTTCGCGCTCCAGCACGTCGCGCCCCATGAAGTCGCCTTTGTCGAACTTGACGATCCATGCGAGGTCGGCCTCGATCGGCGTCGTCGAGTCATCGATGTCGTTGCCGTAGAGCGCCATTTTCGCTTCGAGGCGCAGCGTGTCGCGCGCGCCGAGGCCGCACGGCTTGACGCCCGACTCGACGAGCTTGCGCATCAACTGCGGTGCGTGCTCGGGTGAGAGGTAGACCTCGAAGCCATCCTCGCCCGTGTATCCCGTGCGCGAAACGATCGCCGGCGCGCCCAACACCCTCCCCTGCGAGAAACGGTAGTACTTGATCGCGCCAAGATCGACCTCGGTCATCGGCTGGAGAACTTTCTGCGCTTCCGGGCCCTGCACCGCGAGCTGCGCGTAATCCGGGCTGACGTTGCGAACCTCGACATCCATCCCCTTCGCGCAGTCGGCGAACCACTCGTAGTCCTTGTCGGTGTTCGACGCGTTGACGACGATGAAGTAGTCGTCGGTAGATTTGCGGTAGATGAGGATGTCGTCGACGAAGCCGGCGGTCGGATAGAGGAGCCCGGTGTAGTGCGCCTTCCCGTTATCGAGCTTCGAGACATCGTTGCACGTTGTCTTCTGCAGCAGCTCGCTCGCCTGTCTGCCGCGGACCGTGACCTCTCCCATGTGCGAGACATCGAAAACGCCGACGCGTGTACGAACCGCCTCGTGCTCGTCGAGGATGCCGGAGTACTGAACCGGAAGCTCCCAACCGCCAAAGTCCACCATCTTCCCGCCGAGCTCGCGCCCGACAGCATTCAGTGGTGTCTTCTTCAGCGGATGATTGGAAGGGGTGTCGGCCATCGGGCGGCGCCTCCGGAAAGGAGCGGTACCGTAGCACAAACGGGGTGGGCGCGCCGCCCGCCCTGTCACCTGCACGACTCGCCCGCGCCACCAATGACTTATCCTGTTCCCGGGAGACCAGGGGTGTGAAGGGTGAGATCGGCGAGTTTCTCGACTATCTGACGTACGAGCGGAATGCGTCGATCAATACGGTCAGCGCGTACCGGGACGATCTCGAATCGTTCGTCGCGTTCCTCTGCAACGACTACATGACCGTATCGCGCGAGCAGCTCGACCTGCGGCGCGTCGACAACCTCACGATCCGCGCGTATATCGCCCACCTTGCGCGCCGGAAGCTCGCAAGGACCTCCACCGCACGACACCTGTCGGCCCTTCGCTCGTTCTTCAAGTACCTGATGCGAGAAGGAGCGATGGATGCAAATCCTGCGCGCTCCGTCGCGACGCCGAAACGGGAAAAGCACTTGCCGGCCGTTCTGCAACCGGCCGAAGTAACACTGCTCTTCGAACAGCCCGATCTCGCGACTCCCCTCGGACGGCGCGATCTCGCGTTTCTCGAACTGATGTACGCGTCGGGACTTCGCATCAGTGAGTTGGTCGGGATCGACCTCGATGACATCGAGCTTCGCGCGAAGCTCGTGAAGGTACACGGCAAAGGCTCAAAGGAGCGCATCGTCCCCTTCGGATCGAAAGCCGAGGGTGCGATTCGCGACTACCTCGCCGTGCGCCGCGATCTGATCGGCGATTCCGAGGAGAAGGCTCTCTTCGTGAATTACCGCGGCGGACGGATCACGGCGCGCAGCGTGCGGCGGCTCTTCGACGGATATGTCCGCGCGTCCTCGCTCCGCACCGGCATATCGCCTCACACGCTGCGGCATTCGTTCGCAACGCATCTGCTCAACGCCGGGGCCGATCTTCGCGGAATCCAGGAGCTCCTGGGCCACGCATCGCTCTCGACGACGCAAAAGTACACGCACCTCAACGACTGGCAGCTCATCGCGGTTTACAAGAAGGCGCATCCGCGGAGCTGAGGCGCCGTAGTCCGCAGTCATTCCGCCTCTGTGTGGCGCCGTCGCTCAGGATGCCGGCCGGGCCACTTATAATTACCGCAGCGTGATCCGCGCCATCGTCCATCAGGGTTCGGTCGGCAAGGGCATCGAGTACTTTGCGGCGGTCGCAGGTCCCGATGTCGACCGGCGCTTCTTTTTCGAGCAGATCGCCGCGCCGCGCGGCGATGTGATCCGCTATTTCGCCGGCGGATCGGAGATTGTGCTCAATCCCGAAGGCGTCCGCTTTCACGGCAACGGCGGCCTCTTCGGCGAGTACATGTTCGGTGGTCATCTCCCCGTCGGCGATCTACTGAACGATGAAGTCGTCAATCGTCTCGTCCTCTTCGGCGCGACGGTCGACGCGAAAACACACGAGCTCAAGTTCACCTACAACAACGCCGGCTTCGAGACCTACGACAGCATCTTCCTTCAGGGAAACGCTGTCGCGAACTACGTCTTTTTTCTCGATGACAGGAAGCGCTACGAGGACACGACCGACCGCCAGGCACAGACACTCCGCGCCGCCGGCAAGCTGCTGAAGCGCTCGAAGCGCGTCGGCTCCGGCCAGTTCATCGCACTCGCGCACGAAGTGCTCGCCGCTCTCGACGAGCCGGATACCACCCTGTTTCTTCTACGCATCATCAATCGCGCGAATCAGCGCTTCTCCGAGCTCTGCCACGACGCGTACGCGAACAAGCGCTCGCTCGATGAGCTCTCAGCAACCTACGCGGACGATGATCTCGGACGCGTCGAGGCGTACCAGCGCGAACGCATCCAGATCGGCGTCATCTACCACGACCCGAACAACCAGGAGCTCATCGACGAGTACAAGCGGATTCTCGCCTCGTGCGCCGGCTCCACCATCAGCCCCTCCGCGCGAGCCCGTCTCATGCGCATCCGCACGCTCTCGCTCCGCAACGAAGTCCCGCTCTCGATCTTCGACACCCTCGAAGAGATCCTGCTGCAGGAGCCGCGCGTCGCGAACGAGGCGAGCGAAGAACCCGACTACATCCAGTCGACGCGCGAGATCCTCGGCGGTTTCCTCCTCGGTAAGAGCATTACGCGGCGTCTCTCGTCGCTCGACATGGTCCAACTCATGGAGAACAAACAGAAGGCGGGTGCGAATCGCGATCAGACCTTCGAGGAGCTGCTGCTCGACACCGGGCGCCAGATCGACGAGATCGGCCTGCAGGAAGAGGACTTCGAGCGCCTCGAGTCGTTCGGCGAGCTCGTCACCCTCTTCGACCGCATCGACCACACGACGATGCTCGTGAACAAGCTCGCGTTCATGGACGACGTCGAGCTGACGCAGGAGCAGGTGCGCTCGCTCGTTGGCAACATGCAGGTCTTCGAGAAGCTTCGCCGCGGTCTGTTCCAACAGCTCTTCATCGACCCCGTGCTCGCGAATGAGTACGCGCTCTCGTACGGAAAAAAGAAACTCTACTCCCTGACGCTCGGACTGCTGAGCATCGAAAACAACGAGGCGTCGATCACGGAAGTTGCAGGCTCGATCGCATCCATCAACCGCATCGAGCGGGCCTACTTCGCCGTCTACAAGATGGTCAGACGCCGCATGGCGAACTTCTATCTCGAGCTGAACACCCTCGAAGGACGCGAGACGTTCCGCCGTGAGATCAAAGCGGAGATCGGCCTCGATGAGAATCTTCGCGAACTGCAGGACGTGATCAACGAGTCGCTGCTCGAAGAGGTCATCACGAAGATTCGGCTCGAGGCGTTCTACATCAACCAGCTTCTGCCGAGGATCGTCGATGACCAGGACATCCGCGTTCGAACAGACTTTCTCTCGAACTCAGGACTCGACCTCTTCCAGATCGAAGAGCTCGAGAGCGAGTATTTTGAAATGCGCGCCTTCCCCCCGGAATTGCTACGCGCAATTCAGCGGCCGGTGGGTCATCCTGAGCCGAGCGAGGGATCGATGGCGGTACCGGGTTCATCACACCGCTAGCACGAGGCGGCATTCTGCCGGTGCCACCACTGATCCTTCGCTTCGCTCAGGATAGGATCCGTCCATGAGCCGGCTTTCCTCCGAAACATCCCCGTACCTTCTCCAGCACGCGCACAACCCGGTCGACTGGTATCCGTGGGGCGAGGAAGCGTTTGCGCGAGCGCGTGCCGAGGACAAGCCGGTCTTTCTCTCGATCGGATACTCGGCGTGTCACTGGTGCCACGTCATGGAGCGCGAGTCGTTCGAGAGTCCTGAGATCGCAGCGCTCCTCAATCGCGATTTCGTCTCGATCAAAGTCGATCGCGAGGAGCGTCCCGACGTCGACTCGATCTACATGGAGGCGGTGCAACTCATGACCGGCCACGGCGGATGGCCGATGTCGATGTTTTTGACGCCTGAAGGCAAGCCGTACTACGCCGGAACGTACTTTCCACCTGACGATCGGCACGGGATGCCGGGGTTCGCGCGCGTGCTGATCCATCTTGCCGACGCGTACAAGACGCGGCGTGAGGACGTCGAGGCCACGTCCAACGAAGTGCAGCAGGCGATCGGCCGCTCGCTGCGCATCGCGCCGTCGGACGTCGCGATCGACCACGGCGCGCTCGAACAAGCGGCTACGCGGATCGCACAGGCCTACGACCCGGTGAATGGCGGATTCGGCAGCGCGCCGAAATTTCCTCCGTCGATGACGCTCGACTTCCTGATGCAGGTCGCGCATCGCGCGCCGGCGCCAGGTCTTCGAGACATCATCACAACCACGCTGACGAAGATGGCACGCGGCGGGATGTACGACCAGATCGGCGGCGGATTTCACCGTTACTCGGTCGACGCCCATTGGCTCGTGCCGCATTTCGAGAAGATGCTGTACGACAACGCACTGCTCGCGCGGCTCTACACGCGC
>JAENWF010000158.1 GCA_016650215.1 Thermoanaerobaculia bacterium | reverse complement strand
GGTTGGAGTCGAGATCGACCATGTTGCCGGCTTCTTTCGCCGCCTGCGTGCCGGTGTTCATGGCCACGCCGACGTCCGCCTGAGCCAGCGCAGGCGCGTCGTTCGTCCCATCGCCGGTCATGGCCACGAGGTTGCCCTTGGCCTGTTCCTTTCGGATCAGCTTGAGCTTGTCCTCCGGTGTGGCTTCGGCGAGAAAATCGCCCACACCCGCCTCGCGCGCGATCGTGGCAGCGGTCAGCGGATTGTCGCCGGTGATCATGATGGTCTCGATCCCCATCATGCGCAGGCGCTCGAAGCGCTCTTTCATCCCGCCTTTCACGATGTCTTTTAGATAGATGGTGCCGAGGACGCGCTTGCCGTCAGCGACGACGAGCGGGGTGCCTCCCTCTGCACCGATGCGGGCCACGTCTTTGCGGACTCCCTCCGGGAACTCGCCACCGCTATCGGCAATGTAGTTGGCGACGGCGTCGGTCGCTCCTTTGCGCACCGCACGGCCGCTGCCGAAATCGAGGCCGGACATGCGCGTTTTGGCCGTGAACGGCACGATCGTGTGCGGTCCCAGCTCGCGAAGCTCACGGCCGCGCAGACCGAACTGCTCCTTCGCCAGCACGCAGATGGAACGTCCCTCGGGGGTCTCGTCGGCCAGTGAAGACAACTGCGCCACTTCCGCGAGCTCCTCTTTCGTCACACCAGGTGCCGGGAAAAAGTCCGAGGCTTGACGATTGCCGAGGGTAATGGTCCCGGTCTTGTCGAGCAGGAGCACATTCACGTCGCCCGAGGCCTCTACCGCACGGCCGGACATCGCCAGAACATTGTGCTGGAGCACGCGGTCCATGCCGGCAATGCCGATGGCCGAGAGCAGCGCACCGATCGTCGTCGGTATGAGACAGACCAGCAACGCGATCAGCACCGTCACCGACACGTCGCTGTTCGAATAGAGCGCGAACGGCTTGAGCGCGAACGGCTTGAGCGTGATCGTGGCGAACAAGAATACGAGCGTGAGACCGGCGAGCAGAATGTCGAGCGCGATCTCGTTCGGCGTTTTCTGCCGCTCGGCGCCTTCGACGAGACGGATCATCCTGTCGATGAATGTCTGCCCCGGCTCGCTCGTGATCTCCACGACGATTCGATCCGACAACACGGTCGTACCGCCGGTCACCGCGGATCGATCGCCGCCTGCCTCACGGATGACAGGTGCGGACTCACCAGTGATGGCCGCCTCGTTCACCGAGGCAATGCCCTCGACGACGGTGCCGTCGCCCGGGATGATCTGGTTGGCTTCGACCACCACGCGGTCGCCTTTTCGCAGCGCGGACGCCGAAACCTGTTCCTCGCTACCACCGGGACGGAGCCGCCGCGCCATCGTCTCCGTCTTCGTCTTACGCAGCGCGTCGGCCTGGGCCTTGCCGCGTCCTTCCGCCATGGCCTCCGCGAAGTTCGCGAAGAGCACGGTGGCCCACAGCCAGAGCGTGATCTGCACTTGAAAGAGGTAGTTCGTGGGGCCGCTGCTCAACCCGGGGATGAGCAGGAGTGTCGTCATCAGGGCGCCGATCTCCACGAGGAACATCACTGGATTGCTCCACATGTGCTTCGGGTGGAGTTTGACGAAGGAGTCGACCAACGCGCGGCGGACGATCTTCGGATCGAAGAGATTGGTTTTCTTTTGCGTAGCCATCGTGATTGACCTCAGAACAGCTTGCCGGCGTGCATCAGGAAGTGCTCGACATACGGTCCGAGCGAAAGAACCGGGAAGTACGTCAGCGCACCCACGATCAGAATCACGCCCACGAGAAGAACGGTGAACAGCGGACCGTCCACCGGGAACGTTCCTGCTCCTTCAATTGCCTTCTTCTTGGTCACCAGCGAGCCGGCGATCGCCATGAGCGGGATGATCATCAGGAACCGGCCGAAGAACATCGCCAGGCCCAGCCCGATGTTGTAGAACCTGGTGTTAGCGCTCAGACCCGCGAAGGCGCTGCCGTTGTTGCCCGTCGCGCTCGTGAACGCATACGTCATCTCCGAAAGACCGTGCGGTCCGGCGTTGTTCAACGCTGCTGTCCCGGCAGTGGAGATCGCCGCTGCCGCGCTGCCCATGAGGATGCAGAAGCAGAGGATGAGCACGGCCAGCATGGCCAATTTCACGTCATGGGCTTCGATCTTCTTGCCGAGGTACTCCGGCGTCCGGCCGACCATGAGTCCGGCGATAAAAACAGCCAGAATGATGAAGAGGATCATGCCGTACATCCCTGCGCCGACTCCGCCGAAGATGACTTCGCCGAGCATGATGTTCAGCAGCGTTACCGAACCGCCGATCGGCGTGAAGGAGTCGTGCATCGAGTTGACCGCCCCGCACGACGCTGCTGTGGTGACGACTGCGAACAGGGACGAGTCGCCGATGCCGAAGCGAACTTCCTTCCCCTCCATGTTGCCGTCCGACGCAGCGACACCAAGCCGGTGATGGATCGGATTACCGGCCTGCTCGGCGCCGCTGGCGATGAAGGCGCCGGCCAGAAACAGGAGCGACATCGCCGCAAAGACGGCCCAGCCGTGACGGGTCTTCCCCACCATCGAGCCGAGCGTGTAACAGAGGCCGGCACCGATGGCGAGAATCAGAAACATCTCGAGCAGATTCGTGAATGGCGTGGGGTTCTCGTAAGGATGCGCAGAATTGGCGTTGAAGAATCCGCCGCCGTTCGTGCCGAGTTCCTTGATCGCTTCCTGCGAGGCCACGGGGCCCTGAGCGATCTTCTGCGTCGCACCCTCGATCGTGGTCGCTTCGACCGTCGGTCTGAAGTTCTGCACAACGCCTTGCGACATCAGCGCGATCGCGCTGATCATCGCGATCGGGAGAAGAATCCAGAGCGTCGAACGAACGAGATCAACCCAGAAGTTGCCGATGGTCTTACCCGATACGCGGGCGATCCCTCGAATCAAGGCAATCGCCAGAGCGATACCCGTGGCCGCGGAGACGAAGTTCTGAAACGTCAGCCCGACCATCTGGGTGAAGTGCGACATGGTGGCCTCGCCGGCGTAGGCCTGCCAGTTCGTGTTGGCTACGAACGAAACAGCCGTGTTCCAGGAGAGGTCGGGCGCAACCGCGCCCATCTTGTCCGGATTCAGCGGCAGAAGATGTTGCAGCCTCTGGATCGCGTACAGGAGCAGCAGGCCGATCACGTTAAAGACCAGCATGGCGATCGTGTACTGCTTCCAGTCATGCTCTTTCCTCTGGTCGACGCCGCCGATGCGGTATATGAGCCGTTCGAGCGGCCGCGCGATGGGATCGAAGAACGTCTTTTCGCCCGAGAACACGCGTCGCATGTAAAGACCAAGCGGCTTCGTGACGGCGAGGATCAGCAGAAAGAAGCCGACGATTTTTAGAATTGCCAGGAGCGTCATGTCGGCCTCACAGCTTCTCGGCGCGCAACAGCGCGTACAGCAGATAGACCAGCGCCAGGACCGACAGTGCCAGGCCAACAATCGTTTCGAAGTTCATTACAACCTCCTCAAAGCTTCTCGCATGCGTTCACGTAGAGCACGCTCGCAGCGAGAAGCAGCAGTGTCAGGGCAACGAAGATGAGATCCCACATGATTGCTCCCTGGACGCGGCGTTAGAACGTGGCGACGGCGCCCACGATCAACAGCGTCTGTTTCCTGCCAAAGTTATCCGCGTCCTTCTTGAACACGGCCGCCGTCGAGCGGTCGTGACGTCCCTCGATCTTGAGAATCAGGTTCGCCACGGGCCGGAATTCATACGTCACAGTCATTTCGCGCAACTTCTGCGCGGTGCCGGTGATGCCGTTGTCGGGATCGTCGAACTGTTCGGCGCGCACCGCGAAAGCGGCGCAGTCGTTCATCGCGTACCGCGCGTATGCGCCCACGCCGGTCCAATCCGCAGATGCGGAACCGGGCAGTTCCTGATGACCGAGATCCAGTGACCCGCCGAGGCTCAACTTCGAAGTCGGCTTGTAGGCGACGAGCAGATTCCCGAAATGGCGCCAGTCATCATCATTGTTGGCGAGCTCGGGTCCATTGAACGTGTTCAGCGACGCACTCAGCGTCTCGCTGTTGTATGCGATTTTTCCACCGATCGATTTGCTGTCGTTGTTTTCACCGATGATCTGCCAGCCATTCAGCACGTGAAGCTCGCCCGACCAGTGATCGGTGAATACATAGCCTGCATGAACACCTGTCTGGTAGTACGGTGAAAACTCGCCCAGCCAGGAGCGGGTGTAGTTCCAGTTGTCCTTCGAGAAGAATCCTTCCATTCCGATGTGCGAAGGGAAGACTCCGCCCTTCAACGTGAGACGGTCGGACGCTTTGTAAGTGATCGACGCTTCATAGATGTGCCGGAACGTTTCGGAACCGGTCGCGGTTCCCTGCGGCTCGCCCGCATGAACGATGTCCGCTCCGTTACCCGCCACGAGCGAAAGCTTGAATCCAACCGGCGCGGCGTCGCGCGAGAATTCGAGAGCGACGAGGTTCAGCGCCGCTTCGTTCGAGCGCTTCGCGGAGGTGCCCGTACCGGGGACGAAGTTCTCGTGACTGTCGGGCGAGTTCGCGTTCCAGGCGTAGTAACCATCAACAAAACCGCCGAAGCGGACTGTGGGGGTCGCGGGTTCTGCCGTCTGCGCAATCGAGGCGGTCGCGAGCAGGCTGGCGGTCAGGAAAAGGATGGCGGTGCGCAGCAGCGTTTGGTTTCTGTCGTTCATATGATCTTTTCTCCGAGCAGGAAAACACGGCAGGTCGTTGCCGGTCCGGAAGAAGGACCAAACGAACGCGAAAGAAAGTCGAAAGATCGCCGGAACCTTGTCGAAGAGCGAGAAAGACCGCGTGTAGAGCTCGCGCTCAATTCACCGAGGACGTGGCCGCAGCTGACGACACGCGGTCAGCAGTCTTTCGAAATTCTTTCGAGCTTCTTTTGCCCACCTTCCGGACGTGCGAGGTCCGGAGTTGTTGAATGAGTCATGGGTTTCGACATGACTCGATCGATCGCGTTGATACTGCCGTCCTGGATCATCGCCGCGTTCCTCGTGGCGGCAATGCCCGGCGTGGTCTCGCCCGCATTCCCTCTCGCGATCGTCGTTGCGAAGATCGCCGCCGTCGTCGTGGTCGCATTCGCGTATGTGAAGATGAGCGGCGGCCTGAACTCGCTGAACGAAGCGCTGCTCGTCAGCGCCGCGTGGCTCCTCCTCGACATCGCTGCCGAAATGGCGGTCACGATTCACACCGGGCATGCCTGGTTCGCGCTTCTCGGGTCGCCGGCGTCACCCGTGCTGCGCGGGTGCGTTCTCCTGGCGTGGATCGCCGCACCCGCGCTCTTCGCGCGTCGCATGCAGAACCAACGCCCTACCGCAACGGCTCAGCGATGAAACGGAAGCCAATCCACAGCTCGGTCACGATGTACTGAGGACTCGACGGGTCGGGCTCGATCTTCCGGCGCAGAGGTAGGAAAAAGCATTTGCGCGCCGCGTGCCCGGTAGAACCGAGCTCGAAAACCCTTCCAGGCGCCCGCCATGAAGAAAATGAAACCAAGAACGCCTCGAGCGAAGAATATTGCCCACGCTCTGGCCTGAATATCGTTGACCTGCAGATGACATCCGTTTTCATTTTCCGGTTCATCTCCGCTTCACCGCTCGGGAATCATGGACGCAGGGAAACTCCAACGACCCCCGAGGCGCTGGTCGCGAATACGACACCGGTGGAACTGATGGACTTGACGCGAGCGTCGAATAGCTCCTGGCTGGTCTCGATTCGCATGATTTTCCGCCAGGGTCCGTATGCGTAAGCCTTCCAGCTATCCCCGATTCGCGCGACACCGGCCAGTTCCACATCGGCCACACCCAATTGGGGAACTGACAGACGCTCATTGTCAAAGACCGTTCGCGAGCTCGACGAAGCGGTGGAGAAGCCGCTGGTGGTGCTGGTGAACCGTGGAAGTTTCGAGATCGGCGACTCTTCCAGCACGGACTTCGGGCGCTCGCAGGCGCTCGCACCCGGAACTGCCGCGCCAGGGCCGGCCTTGACGAAGGCCTCGACCGCCGCCGGCGAAGCGGCAAACAATTTCTCGCCTTGGATCGTGTATGCCAGGTCCGCGGAGGCGAAAAGGCCTACGAGAACCATGTCCCAGGGCAGGTTGGTTGAAAAGACCGTGGCCTTGCCCTCGAGGTCGGGCAAAACCCGCATCGCGAGTCCCGCCATCTGCTCGAAAAGACAAAAAACCTCGCGCAGGTCCGCGCCGTGGAGTAGCAGAGAAAGGGGAGCGCCCGTGAATGTCGAAGAAGGTGAGGCCGTTACGATCCGGCGGCTCGCCGGGGATACTCGGTGGAGGGGACCTGGGCCGATCGCCACCCCGGCTGCGCTCATGGCCGCGAGCACTTCCTTCACGGTAGCCCGCTCGATTTCGACGTCGACCTGTCCCTTCACATCGTTATCAACGACGAAGCTCTCGCCAGTCACCTCATTGATCACAGAGAAGACATCGGCAACGTCAACGCTCCGCAGCCGGACGAAGATGGCGCTCTTGTCTCCCGTAGACGCCTTCCCACGTACGACGATCTTACCGGCTGAGGGTTCCGCCTCCACTCTGCAAATCGCGCCCGCCTTTCCGTCGAGAAGTGCCTTGTCGAAAACGATTTTTAGAGGACTCTCGCGCACGCCTCGTCGAGCGGTCAGGGAAAACGCCCGGCATGCACCTGCCGGGGAGACCTGGAGATCGCTCACGTGGAAGTCAGGTTTTTCCAGGCCGTCGATCAGATTCGCTCGCGCCGCCTCGCCTAAAACGACTCCTTCGATAAGAACCCGACTGTCAATCTGGAGCCGGGTAACGAGGACGCTTCGGTCAGATGCCTGCGGTATTAAGAGCTTTCGGTTGATGGCGTCGAACACAGCCAGCGTGTCGGCAAGACGTCCTGTTTTACCACGCGCGAACTGCTCGATCATTACGGTCAGGATCGCCTTCGCCTGATCAATCCTTGCTCGGTAGGACTCAACGATTCTGCGTGGATGATCGAGATGAGCAGGCACCGGCTCGACGGTTCCGGTGTAACAAGGGATCGCAAAACGGGCTGTGAAGCTGCCCGTTTCGTTTCTCTCATTCTCGTAACGGAGGGTTTCGAGTTGCACCGGGCGCGCTCGGTTCTTCAGGCGCTCCAGGAAGTCGCCCAACTTTACAAACCGGTCGCGCCCTGAAATCTCCAGTCTGTAAAGTTGCACGGGCGAGAGGCGGCCATCCTCGAATGGCACCCCCTCTCTGCCAGGAATCACCTTGACCTCCAGCGCGAGTTCCAGACTCTTCGCGATTCCCTGGAAGAAGCCAACCTCGGTAGCCTCGTCAAACGCAGGAGGAAATGCTCGCCGCATCTTCTCAACCTCGATCTCCAGGCGCCGGAGCTCCTCCTGGCGCCGTGCGAGCTCAGCGTCAGTGGAAGGAGCGGCCGCGTACGACGCGATGGCAATGGTCACGCCGATCAGGCTGACCAGGACGGAACGGCAGAGTTGCTTCTTCATGACGAGGGCTGCGCATGATTCTGAGCGGACAGTGCGCGCTCGTCAACGTTACCTTGCTCGCGAGGTCCGCAATCTTGGCAAAGATTTCCAAAACGGCTTCTCGCTGGAACGGGATCCGTTCGTAACCCTTTTTATCACGATCGGAAGACGTCGGCCCATGCGCGAAATACACGGCTGATTTGAACGGCTCCAGCTAACCGCAGATCACAGCGGTCGCGTCGCTGCGCACCCGCGTGCCACGCTACCGGATCGTGGTCCGAACACGTGACAAGCTCGTCTTCCTCTTCTGGGCTGAGCCGGAAGCCAGGCTCGTCTGGCGCGAGGACTGCGACACGCGTTCATTCTTCAAGCTTCGTTTCCAGCTCGATCTTGCCGTGCACAACCCGTCCAGTCACGAAGAGACTTCGGCCGGCCTACCGCAACGGCTCAGCGATGAAACGGAAGCCGATCCACGGCTCGGTGACGATGTACTGCGGGCTCGACGGGTCTGGCTCGATTTTCCGCCGCAGCGAACCCATGTGAACGCGTACGGTGTCGTTCGTCGTGCCGGGCGCCCCGCTCCAGACTCTGCTGATGATCTCGTCCGTCGTCACGGGTTTTCCGGCATTCCTGGCTAGAAGTTCCAGCAGCGCGTACTCAGTCGGCGTGAGCCGGATTTCGCGATCTCCCTGCACGATCCTGCGCCGCTCGAAATCGATCGAGAGACCAGGGAACTCGAGGACTAGCGGCTCCGCGCTCACGGTACGGCGCAATTGCGCACGCACGCGCGCCAGCAGCTCCGCCACCGAGAACGGCTTCACGACGAAATCGTCCGCGCCGAGATCGAGCGCGCGGATCTTGTCCGACTCCCCGCCGCGCACGGACAGCACGATGATCGGGACGCGGCTGTTCTTGCGGATCTGCCCAATGAGATGGAACCCGTCCGCCGTCGGCATCGATAGATCGGTGAGGATGAGATCGGGCGGGTCACCTCGAAACTGTCGAACACCATCATCGCCATCCGCGGCGGTCGTCGTGGCGTATCCGGCAGCGCGCAACTCCGACTCGAGCGAGCGGCGGATGCCGTCATCGTCGTCAACCACGAGGATCGAGAGTGGTTTCATTGCTCGCCCTCGCCGAGGCTGATCACCGGTGCCGCGGGAAGATCGATGCGCGCAACCGCACCGCCGCCGGGACGGCTCATGAGACTGACGCTTCCCCCACTCGCGACGGCGAGGCTCTTGGCGATCTCGAGACCAAGTCCGCGGCTGGGCAGGTCACCGTCGTCAGCGCTCGCAAAGGAGACTTCACCGAAGGTGGAGTGAGCGTCGCCAATACCAAAACCACGATCGAGGACCTCGATGCGCACGCGTCCATCATCGACCGGATGGCGCCGGGCGACCAGCTCGATCGGCTTGTCGATCGGCGAGGCGCGGTGCGCGTTCTCGATGAGATTCACGATCATTTCCAGAGCCAGCGACGGGTCGACCATGACATCGGGACAATCGCGCTCGACGCTCGTTTCGATCGGTCTCGTCCTTCGGAGCAGCGCGAGGCTCTCCAGGCTCGCGCGGAACAGGTCGCCCGGAGGAATCGGCTCGGGGCGTGGGGCCACACGTCCCGCTTCGAGACGCGCCATGGACAGAAGGTTCTCGATTCGCCGGCGCAATCGGACGTTCTCCTGCTCCAGTTCGTCCAGCGCCTCGCTTCCCCGGCCCGTCCCGACGACGCGTCGCAACGCTTCGATGTGCAGCGTCATCGCTGTGAGCGGCGTTTTCAGATCGTGCGATACGGCTCGAAGAATAGAAGTCTTCAGCATCTCGCTCTGGCGGATGGCCTGCAGATTCGCGTTCTCCGCGAGGAACTTTTCGCGCTCGACCGCAAGAGCGAGCAGGGCCGCCACCGATTCCAGGACGTTCCGCGGTGCCGACACCCGCCGCGCCACGACGACCCCGCTCCGCTGCCCGCCGACCATTAGCGGGAGATAAACGTCGCGCCCCTCCGACGCCGGAAACTCCAGCGTCTCTCCATGACGCCCCACCCCTGTGATCAGGTCTTCGACGTAGTCCTCGTTCTCTCCGATCCATGCGATGACGTTCTGCCGATATGGCGATCCGTCGAACAGCACGAGACCTCCTCCTTTGGCCCCGATCGTCATGAGCGCGCGGTTGGTCGCTTCACCGAGCGCGCCGACACGATTGGTGGCGGTCAGGAGTTGCACGCTCAGTTCATAGAGCGCCTCGATTTCCTTGCGCCTCGCGGCAGACGCAACTGCTTCCTCCTGCGCGCGAACCACGAGGCGTGTGATCAGGACCGACACGCCGAGAAACGTCCCAAGCGCAACCCAGTTCCGGGGGTCGGCGATGGTGAACGTGTGCAGCGGTGGAAGGAAGTAGTAGTTGAAGCAGGCCGACGCGAGAATCGACGTGATCGTGCTGATCGCGAGCCCGGCTCGGACCGCGACGAAGACCACGACGAGAAGGAACAGGAACCCCTGCGTCATGGGGTTCAACTTCAACACGCTGCCTGCCGCACTCGCCGCGGCGACGAGAAGGAGTGCGACCGAAGCACGAAGGACGAAGGCCTTTCGACTCATCGCGAAGCATTATCGGCGAGCGGGTGCCGCACGATCGGAAAGAAAACCTAAAGGATGCGCGCCGAGAAGATTTGAGTATGCTTGCGCCGCGCGGGCGATGCGCGCGGAGGCGGCGTGACGACGGACGGTAGAGCGGCAGCTCATCAACACAAGGAAGTCACGGGGCGGCGTCTGCTCGCGTTGTCGGTTCTGGCCGTGGGAATCGTGTACGGCGACATCGGCACGAGCCCCCTCTATTCGCTGCGCGAGTGTTTCTATGGCACGCACGCCGTGGCACTCACACGCCCGAACGTCCTCGGCGTACTGTCGCTCATCGTCTGGACGCTCGTCGTCGTGGTCACGCTGAAGTATCACGTCTACGTCATCCGCTTCGACAATCGCGGCGAGGGCGGGATCCTGGCGTTAATGGGACTGCTTGGCGCGGGCAAGCCCCGGCCCGCCGCCGTCAGGAACACGCTCGTCGCCCTCGGCGTATTCGGGGCGGCGCTGCTCTACGGCGACGGCATGATCACGCCCGCAATCTCTGTCCTGAGCGCGGTCGAAGGGCTGGAGATGGCCACACCGTTCTTCACGCCGTACATCATCCCGATCACCATCGCCATCCTCGTTCTTCTTTTCATGTTCCAGCGGCGTGGGACGGCTGGCGTCGGTAAGGTGTTCGGTCCAATCACGGTGCTCTGGTTTCTGACGCTCGCGGCGATGGGCATCCGCGGCATCCTCATGGAGCCTTCCGTAATCTGGGCGCTGAGTCCGCACTACGCGGTCTCCTTTTTCCTGAACAACGGCTTTGCAGCCCTTCTCGTGCTCGGGGCGGTGTTCCTCGTTTCTACCGGCGGCGAAGCTCTTTACGCGGACCTCGGTCACTTCGGCGAGAAGCCGATTCAGATCGATTGGTTCACCCTGGTCGCCCCGGCTCTCGTGATCCACTATCTCGGTCAAGGGGCTTTGCTGATCCGGAACCCGGCGGCGGCAAAGAACCCCTTCTACTTCCTCGCCCCTCAATGGGCGCTTTATCCGCTGGTGGTGCTTGCGACGGCTGCCACGATCATCGCGTCGCAGGCAATCATCACCGGCGTCTACTCACTCACACGTCAGGCGATCCAGCTTGGGTATCTCCCACGCATGGAAGTCATTCACACGTCGAAGGCTGAAATGGGACAGATCTACATGCCCGCGGTGAACTGGGCGCTGATGGTGGCCACGATTGTCCTGGTGGCGGGATTCGGCTCGTCAACGAACCTTGCCGGAGCGTACGGCGTCGCGGTGAGCACGACCATGATCATCACGACGATCCTCGCGTACTTTGTTTCACGCGATCTCTTCGGCTGGAGCGTGCTGCGCGCAGGACTCGTCACCACCGGCTTCCTCATCGCCGACCTCGCGTTTCTCGTCGCGAACTACGCGAAGATCGTCGCCGGAGGATGGTTCCCGCTCCTCATCGCCGCCCTGATCTTCGTCCTGATGACAACGTGGCGGCGGGGACGCGAAATCCTCTCGGTCAAGCTGCTGGAGGGAGCGCTCTCGCCCGAGTTATTCCTCGAGTCGATCCGCAGGCGGCCTCCGATCCGTGTCCCGGGAACCGCCGTCTTCATGCATCGAACCGGGGACGCGATCCCGGCGTCCCTTCTCCATAGTCTCAAGCACTACAAGGTTCTCCACCAGCAGGTGATCCTCCTGACCATAACCATCGAAGAGGTCTCCCACTTGCGCAATGAAGAGCGAATGTCATTCGAGGAACTCGGCGAAGGGATGTATCGCATCAAAGGACGGTATGGCTACATGGAAGATATCAACGTGCCGGCGTTGCTCAACCGAGCCGCCGAACACCATCTCGACGTGCCGCCGATGGACACGACGTACTTCCTCGGTCGCGAAACGCTGATTGTCACGGGGCTGCCGAGCGGGATGGCATTCTGGCGAGAGAAGATCTTCGCGTCGATGATGCGGAACGCCGAGAGTGCCGCACGCTTCTTCCAGCTGCCGCCCAACCGCGTGGTGGAACTTGGGGCACAGATCGAGTTCTAGCCGGAGCGGTAGATTCCGATCTGGGGTCGCGTTCTCACCGGCCACCAAAGGAGAAGACAATCCCCAGGTCCGGAGCGAAGTCGGCTTACAAAGCATTGTTCCTCCTCCGAAAGGGTCGCCGCTGGCTCCCCGTCAGCGCGTTAGACGTCGAAGGGGCCGAAATCCTTCGCCGCGCGGACAGAATGGTCGAGTCGGCGTGGCATCGCACGGTCGTTGGCGCTGACGAAGATCGTGCTGATCCTTGCCGTAGGAATGCGAGCGCTCGTCGCCCTCTGGCGCCGATGCAGGCCCTCGCGTCGCAGCCGGTGTGGTGAGGGGGGAATCGAGACCTGGCTCCGGCAGTAGGACTCGAACCTACGACCCGCGGATTAACAGTCCGCTGCTCTACCAACTGAGCTATGCCGGAAAACTGGGACTCAAAAGGCGCCGCAAAATAGCAAAGCGCCGGGGGCGCGTCAATACGGCAACGGCCCTAAACCGGGCTCCCCGCGGGTTTATTCGCCACCCTTTCGAGGACTCTCAGAAGCCGTGCGGTCGCTTCCGCAAGTGTCGAATCGGAGTAACTGATCAACTCGATGCCGGTGTCGCCGGCGACCATAGCGCTGCATCGTTTGCTGTGCGTCGGGCGATAGAGACAGATGACCTGAATTCCGAATCGGTAGCGCGCGGCTGCGATCTCATATCCGACCCCAATCGACGGCATCGACACGTCAGCGACGAGCACGCCGCCTTCGTGCGCCACGTCTTCGAGCCAGCCGACGTCGCGGTCGAAGATGTCTTCTGAAGGAAGACGATCGCCCTCGGCGCCGATCGTTTCGCTGACTACAGAGCCGGCCAGTACGCGATGACCGGCATTCTCGAGAGCGTTCACGAAGTTGCGGTACACAGCGATGTCACCGCGCCCTCCAGAGATCGAGCCTGAAAAATAAATCATCGTCACAGATGAGATCGTATGACAGTCGGGGCAGGAGTGGCGTCCTGATGACATCCGGGGGACTCTTCGGGGCCGGGTGATTTGCCGACTGACCGACTACAATCCGCCCGCATGTCGCGCGATATCGTGATCAACGCGACGCGGCACGAGTCGCGGATCGCTGTTCTGGATGAGGGGCAGGTCGTCGAGCTCTGGGTCGAGCGGACGCGCCATCGCACCATCGTCGGGAACATCTACAAGGGCCGCGTCACAAAGGTGCTGCCCGGTATGCAATCCGCCTTTGTCGACCTCGGACTCGAGCGCGACGCCTTCCTCTACGTCTCAGACGTCATCGAGGATCTCGAGGAGTACGAAAGCGAGACGACAGACGAGCTGCATCTCGAGGACGTCGGGCACCGGCCCGAGACCTCGATCGCCGATCTCCTCCGCGAAGGCCAGGAGATCCTCGTCCAGGTCTCGAAGGACACGATCGCCGGAAAAGGCGCGCGGATCACGACGCATGTCACGCTGCCCGGCCGGTTCCTCGTCTACATGCCGACGGTGAATCACATCGGCGTGTCGCGCCGCATCGAAGACGAGGACGAGCGAACCCGCCTCAAAACGATCCTGGAATCGATCCGCGCCCCGGGCCTCGGCGGTTTCATCGTTCGCACCGCGGGTGAACAGCGCCAGGAAGAGGAGTTCCGCGCCGATCTGAAGTATCTCACCGAGTTGTGGGAGCACATCCGCCGCCGCGGCGACAAGGTCGCGGCACCGACCGCGATTCATCACGACCTCGATCTGATTCTCCGCACGATTCGCGACGTCCTCTCGCCGGAGTTCAAGACCGTCTGGGTCGACTCGGTCGATGAGTACCAGCGCATCGTCGAGTTCCTCGATCAGATACAGCCGCAACTTGTTTCGCGCGTGCGGCTCTATCGCCGCGACGAGCCCATCTTCGAGGACTTCGGCATCGAGCCGGAGATCGCGAAGGCGCTGAAGTCGAAGGTCTGGCTCAAGTCGGGCGGCTACATCGTCATCAATCAGACCGAGGCGCTCGTCGCAATCGATGTGAACACAGGCAAGTACGTCGGAAAGAAGAATCTCGAGGAGACGGTCTTCCGCACGAACATCGAAGCGTCGAAAGAGATTGTTCGCCAGATCCGTCTTCGCGACCTCGGCGGCATCATCGTTCTCGATTTCATCGACATGGAGGATCTGTCGAATCGCGCGAAGCTATTTGAGACGCTCGAGAGCGAGATCCGGAAGGATCGTTCGAAGACGAAGATCCTCCAGATCTCCGAGTTTGGATTGATCGAAATGACGCGCAAGCGCGTCCGGCAGAGTCTGGAGCGCTCGCTCACGCAGGCTTGTCCCTATTGCGGCGGTAGCGGCCGGATCAAGTCGAACACGACGGTCGCGCTGGAGATCCTGCGCGAGCTGATGAAGGCGCGCGACCTCCACGACGGCCAGGACGTCATCGTCCGCGTCCACCCGAACGTGTACGCGTCACTCTCGGCCGGAGATCCGATCTTCGAGGAAGTCGAGCGCAATCTCGGCGTCCACCTCGTGTTCAAGCCGGACGATTCGCTCCACCACGAACAGTTCGATGTTATGGGGGTTTAGCGGGCTTGGCAAAGCGTGTGCACTTTGCAGCCCTCTGAGAGTAGCGATGTCCCTCGAAGATACCTTCACAAGCCTGGCTTCGTTTCTGACCAGCCTCGATGCCGAGGGTGAGCAGAAGTTCGAGCTTTCCCACTCGCTTGTCATCATTTGCCCCGACTGTGGGAAGAACATTGCGTTTCGCGGACGCTGCCCCAAGTGCGGCGGGAACAGTTGGATTCCGGCCGGCGCGGCAGGCGGAATCTTCGAACGGATCAAAGCGCAGCGGTGGCGTCAGATGATGAGCGATGACGACGACACGCTGTCAATGCGGGCCGACAGCGCGCCGCAGATCGCGCCTGACGAAGAAACGACCTGATTCCCCTCAGGTATCGAGACCTTCGCGCAGGTACTCCTCTTCCATCAGCGTTCGGAACAGTTGTTCCCACTCGCGTGAGTTGCGCGCTGGCACTTTCCGGATCGTAGCGATGCGGCGTCGAACGTTTTCCTCGCGCTCTTCCTCCCGCTTGAGCTCGTCCGCGAGCGCGTGAGAGATCGCAAGACGCACAGCGTCGCGATCCTTCAGCAGCGAGACCGCCTTCGAGCGCGTCATCGCGTCGACGAGCTCTTTCGCGACTCTCTCGATGCGCTCGCGCGACATGGTCTGCATAGCTGATTGTACGTGGTCATTCCGAGCGGACAGTGAGGAATCTCGGAGGCCGGATGTGAACTTTCCCCGCCCCGATTCCTCGCTTCGATCGTTAATGACTCAGTGCACCGGCTCGTCGTCCTGCGGAGTCTCGGGAGACTCCGCGTCAGGCACTTCGCCGATCTCTTCTTCCGGCTGCTCTTTCTCCATCAGCTTCAGCGCAGCGACGACTTTGTCGTTCTCATCGATGTTGATGACGCGCACCCCCTGAGTCGAGCGGCCCACCGAGCGGATGCTTGCGCACGAGGTGCGGATGATCATCCCCTGCTCGGTGATGAGCAGGACCTGGTCGTCGGCCGCGACGTGGGCGATGCCGACTACTTTGCCGTTCTTGTCGGTCGTCTTGATGTTGATCACACCCATACCACCGCGGCTCTGGAGACGATACGCCGCGACCGGCGTTCGCTTGCCGAAGCCTTTCTCGGTGATCGTGAGGATCTGCCCGCGATTGTCCGACGGAAGCTCCGCCTCGCTGTCGTTTTCCGGGCCCTCAGTCTCGATCTCGGGCTCGTCGGCAGAAGGGGGAATGTCAGCTCCAGGCGGGAGGACGCCCATCTCGACGACGTAGTCGCCCTTACGAAGGGTGATCGCCTTGACGCCGGCGGCGCCACGACCCATCGGCCGGACGTCATTCTCGTTGAAGCGGATCGCCATTCCATCGTGCGTGCCGATGAAGATCTCGGAGTTTCCATCAGAGAGCTGCACGCTGTAGAGATCGTCGCCTTCCAGGATCTCGATCGCGATGATGCCCGTGTTGCGCACGTTCGAGAACGCGGAGAACTCCGTCTTCTTGATCTTCGCGCCACGCGTGGCCATTACGACGTACCTGCCTTCTGTGAAGTCGCGTGTGGTCAGAAGTGCGCGGACGTTCTCCCCCTGCTCGAGACTCAGCAGGTTCACGATCGCCTTGCCGCGCGCATTCGAGCCGACTTCGGGAATCGTGTGCACTTTCAGCCAGTACATCCGGCCTTTGTCGGTGAATACGAGCACGTACGCGTGCGTCGAGGCGACGAAGAGATGCTCGACGATGTCCTCTTCCTTCGTCTGCATGCCGATGCGGCCTTTGCCGCCGCGGCGCTGCGAGCGATAGAGGGAAAGCGGCGAGCGCTTGATGTAGCCGCCGCGCGACACGGTGATGACCATGTCTTCGTCGGCGATCATGTCCTCGATCGAGATCTCGTGCGCTTCCGCGATGATCTCGGTGCGGCGCGCATCGCCGTAGTTCTCTTTGATCGTGCGCAGCTCGTCCGCGATGATGTTGAGAACGAGTTGCTCGGACGCGAGAATCGCGCGCAGACGCTCGATGAGAGCGATGATCTCGTTGTACTCACCGACGATCTTGTCGCGCTCGAGCCCCGTCAGGCGCTGGAGACGCATCTCGAGAATCGCCTGCGCCTGAAGCTCGCTGAACGCGAAGCTGATGATGAGGTCGGACTTCGCGTCCACCGGCGTGCGGCTCGCTCGAATGAGCTTGATGATCTCTTCGATGTGATCGAGCGCCTTCACGAGGCCTTCGAGAATGTGCGCACGCTCTTCGGCCTTGCGGAGGTCGAATCGCGTCCTACGGACGACGATCTCTTTGCGGTGCTCGAGGAAGTGGTGAATCAACGTCGGGAGATTCATGACCTCGGGACGGTTGTTCACGATCGCCAGGAAGATGATGCCGAACGTCGTCTGCATCTGCGTGTTGCGATAGAGGTTGGCGAGCACGACCTCGGGGACTTCTCCCCGCTTGAGCTCGACCACGATCCGGATCCCTTCGCGGTCCGACTCGTCGCGCAGGTCTGAGATGCCGTCGATCCGCTTGTCACGCACAAGATCGGCGATCTTCTCGATCAGCCGCGCCTTGTTCGTCATATACGGGATCTCTGTGACGACGATCTGCTGCCTGTCGCCCTTCTTCGTCGTCTCGATCGCGGCGCGAGCGCGCATCTGAATGATGCCGCGGCCGGTCTCGTACGCCTGGCGGATCCCGTCGAGGCCATGGATGAAGCCGGCGGTCGGGAAGTCGGGTCCCGGAACCACGGTCATCAACTCCTTCCATGTCACGGCCGGGTTCTCGATCATCATGAGGCAGGCGTCGATCACTTCGCCGAGGTTGTGCGGAGGGATGTTGGTCGCCATGCCGACCGCGATGCCGGAGGAACCGTTGACAAGCAGGTTCGGGTACTTGGCCGGCAGCACCGTCGGTTCCGCGAGAGAGCCGTCGTAGTTCGGCACCCAGTCGACGGTTTCTTTGTCGATGTCATCGCGGAGCAGTTCCTCGGCCACGCGCGTGAGGCGAACCTCGGTGTAACGCATCGCGGCCGCGTTGTCGCCGTCGAGCGAGCCAAAGTTCCCCTGTCCGTCGACGAGCCGGTAACGCATCGAAAAATCCTGCGCCATGCGCACGACCGAGTCGTAGATCGCGCTGTCGCCGTGCGGGTGGAACTTACCCATGACGTCGCCGACGATGCGCGCGGACTTCTTGTAAGCCTTCCCGGCGGTGTTCCCCTGCTCGTACATGCCGTAGAGGATCCGGCGGTGAACCGGTTTGAGCCCGTCGCGAACATCGGGAAGCGCGCGGCCGATGATGACCGACATCGCGTAGTCGAGATACGACTTGCGCATCTCGTCTTCGATGTTGACTGGGAACTGCTGGTCTACGATGTTCTGGTAATCAGAATCAGCCATATTAAATACCGATATTTATGCTTGAACAGTAATAAACCACAAGCAACAGAAGCATTAATAGCTTGCCATTTGTCACTCGTAACTCGTCACTGTTTTAGATGTCGAGATTCTTGACCTCGAGCGCGTTGTCCTGGATGAAAGCGCGGCGCGGCTCGACCTGGTCGCCCATGAGAATCGTGAAAATCAGATCGGCTCCGACGCCATCCTCGATCGTTACGCGAAGCAGCCGGCGCGTCGCGGGGTTCATTGTCGTATCCCAGAGCTGCTCCGGGTTCATCTCGCCGAGTCCTTTGTAGCGCTGGATCGTGAGCCCCTTCTCCGCGAGTTTGTAAATCTCATCGAGCAGCTCGTCCACGTGCGTGAATGTCGTCGAGCCGTCGCCGTGCTTGACCGTATACGGCGGCAGACCGAATGCCGACAGCTGCTCGAAGGCCTTCGCCATCTGGCGAAACTCGTACTGCGACAGGAGCTCGTTATTGACCGTGATCTTCTTTCCGCTGCCGTTCATTCCGATCTGAAACTGGAGGATCGGCGCTTCCGTGTCAGGGTCAGTGAGCTGGCGGACATGGCTGAAGCCCGCGCCCGTCAGCGCCTGCTCGAGTGCGTTCAGCTTGTCGGGGTCCGCGAGCGCGGTGCGGTCGCTGAAGCCTTCAATGAACAACACGTCGAGTGCTTCGCGGGGGATTCCGCGCGACTGCAGCTTCTTGCCATGGTTGCGGTACTCCTCCATCCGCCCGAGCATCTGCGTCAGCGATTCGCCGCTCACCGGCATGCCTGCCTGCGGGGCGATCTCGACCGACTCTGCGATCCGGTTCAGGAGGAAGCGCGATTTCTCGAGCTCGTCCTTGATGTAAGAGTCCTTTTTCCCCTGCGACACCTTGAAGAGCGGCGGCTGTGCGATGAAGAGATGCCCGCGCTCGATCACTTCCTTCATGTGCCGGTAGAAGAACGTCAGGATCAGCGTCCGGATGTGCGATCCGTCGACGTCTGCGTCCGTCATGATGATGATCTTGTGATAGCGGAGCTTCGAGAGATCGAAGTCGCCCGCGCCGATGCCGGTCCCGAGCGCCGTGATCATGAGGCGGATCTCGTCGGATGAGAGCATCTTGTCGAGGCGGGCCTTCTCGACGTTGAGGATCTTTCCCTTCAGCGGCAGAACGGCCTGGAAGCGGCGGTCGCGCCCCTGCTTTGCGGATCCGCCTGCTGAGTCGCCTTCGACGAAGTAGATCTCGGCGAACTTCGGGTCGCGCTCCTGGCAGTCGGCGAGCTTGCCGGGCAGCGAGCCGGAATCGAGCGCACCTTTGCGCCGCGTCAGCTCGCGCGCCTTGCGTGCCGCTTCGCGCGCGCGGCCCGCATCGACGATCTTGTCGACGACACGGCGTGCTTCTTTGGGATTTTCCTCAAAATGCTCGCCAAGCCGCTCGTTCACGACCTGTTCGACCCACGTCTTCACGTGCGACGAGACGAGCTTGTCTTTTGTCTGCGACGAGAATTTCGGGTCGCGGACTTTCACCGAGACGACGGCGGTGAGCCCTTCACGGACGTCGTCGCCTTCGAGCGAGATTTTCGCTTTCTCGAGGACGCCGAGAGCCGTTGCGTACTTGATGACCGTGCGCGTGAGCGCCGCTTTGAATCCGACCAGATGTGTGCCGCCGTCCGCATTCTTGATCGTGTTCGTGAAGGTGTAGATGTTGTCGCTGTAGCCGTCGTTCCACTGGAGCGCGATCTCGACCGCCTCGCCGTCCTTCTCGTCGCGAATGAAGATCGGATCGTCATGCAGCGGCGTCTTCGCCTTGTTGAGATCCCGCACGAACGAGACGATGCCGCCTTCGTAGCGGAACTCCTGATGCTTCTCGGTCCGCTCGTCGCGGATCTCGATGTGGACGCCGGAATTGAGAAACGCCAACTCGCGAAGCCGCTGCGAGAGCGTGTCGTAGTTCATTTCGTTGACCGAGAAAATCTGGGAATCCGACTTGAACGTGACGTGTGTGCCGCGCTGCGTAGTCTTCTCGCCCTTCTCCAGGTCCGCTTTCGGCAGGCCGCGCTCGTAACGCTGGCGCCACACGTGGCCGTCGCGATGGATCTCGAGCTCGAGCCATTCGGAGAGAAAGTTGACGACCGAAACGCCGACGCCGTGCAGGCCGCCGGAGACTTTGTACGAGTTGTTGTCGAATTTTCCACCGGCGTGCAGCTCGGTCATGATGACCTCCGCCGCCGACCTTCCCTCTTCCTTGTGAAGGTCGACCGGGATCCCGCGGCCGTTGTCATCGACCGTCACCGAGTTGTCCTGGTGGATGGTCACCGTAACGCGGTCGGCGTAGCCGGCGAGCGCTTCATCGATCGCGTTGTCCACCACTTCGTAGACCATGTGATGCAGTCCGGTAATGTCATCGGTATCGCCGATGTACATGCCGGGACGCTTGCGCACGGCATCGAGTCCCCTGAGGACTTTGATGTCTTCCGCTGTGTAGTTTTCTGCCATCGATCCACTTTCTGTGAGGCGCTGAATGCGGGTGGTTTCTTCGGAAGAAGGAGGTCCGAAGCGGTGAGGAATTTCACCACGTTTTAGAACGCCTGATTGTACCGCGATATTGCATTCTCAGACGAATTCTGTTGAGGTTGTAACTCGCCCATTTTCAAGAGTTAAGCGACGGTGCGGACCCGCCCTCAACGCCTCGAGAAATGCCTCCTTTGCGCTGGTCGCGAAAACCTGCGTCGAAGCGGGCAAACCGGCGAGCAGTTTCTGCAGAATTCTCAGATCGAGCTCGGCATCGATATCGTCCAGGACGAATAATGGCGCCTCGTCGAAACGACGGCGGAAAAGCTCGAGTTTGGCGAACTTCAGAAATAGGACGATCGTCTTCAGCTCACCGCCCGACAACACATCGGCTGCCGGCCGCCCCTCGATCGTGAAATCGAGATGATCTCGCTGCGGACCGGCGAGCGAGATGCGCGCGCGCACCTCCTCTTTCCGCAACGCGCGCAGGTCGGCCACGTTTGGGCGGTACTCGAACCGCACGCCGCTGACGTGGTAATGGTGCGCCGCGACGATTCGCTCGAACGCTTCCGCAAGCTCGTTCTTGTATGCATCCCTCGCTCTCTGCACGCTCTGCGCAGCGGAGGTGAAGCCTTCGTCCCACGCATCGAGCGATCGCACCCCTGCGCCGCCGGTTCCGATCTCGTAGAGCAACGCATTTCGCTGCCGCAGCACGCGGTGGTAGCGAGAGAGATCATCGAGATACGCGGCGTTGATGCTGGCGATTCCGCGGTCGAGAAAGCGGCGCCGGTCGTCGGGAGTGCCGCGTACGACGTCGAGACGGTCCGCCGAATACGCGAACACTGTGAACGCCTTCACGTACTCGGGCAACGGCATCCGTTCGCCGTTGATCATCAGGAGGCGGCGCTTGATCTCTCCCGTCTCGAGCGCAACGCGCATCGTCCGCTCCACGCCATCGCGAAGAACACGGCCGGCAACCGCAAGTGTTGAGGCTCCGAATCGAAAGAGACTCGCAGCGCGCGTCGTACGAAATGATTTCGTCGTGCCGAGAAAGTAGATGGCCTCGAGGAGGTTCGTCTTCCCCTGCCCGTTCTGCCCGACGATGATGTTGGAGGCCGGATGAAACGCATGCTCCTCCGGCTCGAGGTTCCGGAAATTCTCGGCGGTCAGCGTACTGAGAATCATGTGCTGAGTGCTGAGTCCTGAGTGCTGAGCAATCTGCCGTGACTCAGGACTCAGAACTCATCACTCAGCACTCGTTCTCAGGCGAGTCGCATCGGCATGACGACATAGAGGTAGTCGTACGCCAGGTCGTCGGCGGTCGAAGCGGGACGGCCGATGCATTGGCTGTTCTCGTCCTTGAGATCGAGTGACACGCTCTGCGTGTCGACGGCGCTGAGAAAGTCGGTGAGGTAGGCGGCGTTGAGCCCGACGTGGAACGGATTGCCGGCATAGTCGATGGGAACAGTCTCGCGTGCATCACCGAGCTCGGGATTCGTCGACGAAACCGTGAGCTTGCCCGGCGCGAAATCGAACCGCACGGCGCGCGTACGCTCATTCGCCACGAGCGAGATCCGGCGGATGGTCGAGAGCAGCCGCTCGCGATCGACCATCACGTGGCGATCGTTGTCTCGCGAGATCACTTCCATGTAGTTCGGAAAGTTCACGTCGATCATTCGCGCCATGAGACGCCGCTCGCCCGCTTCGAAGAAGAGCTGATTCTCGGAGACGCCGAAACGGACGGTTCCGTCTTCGCCCGACTCGAGACGGAGGATCTCGTCGAGTGCTTTTCGCGGAATGAGGATGGTGAGATCGTCACCCTTCTTCTTTCCGCCTCCGCCCTGCGGGAAGTTGATCAGCGCCATCCGGTGTCCGTCGGTAGCGACCATCTCCATCTTCGAGGGTTGCACTTTGAGCAGCGCGCCGTTGAGCTGGAAGCGCGTCTCTTCGTGTGTGATCGCGAACTTCACTTTTCCGACCATCGTCTTCAGCTCGTCGAGCGGAAGCGTGTAGGCATCGGCAGAGTCAACGGTCGGCAGCGTCGGATAGTCCTCGGCGGGAAGCCCGAGGAGTCGGAACTTGGCAGTGCCTGACTCGATCAGCACCGAGTTGTTTTCCTGCAGAGCCATGTGCACGTCCTCGTCGGGAAGCGACCGGACGATATCGAAGAGCCGCTTCGCCTCGATCGTCACTCCTCCCGGCGTTGTGACACGCGCCGCGCAGGAGCTGAGAATCGTGACATCAAGATCGGTTGCAGCGATCTGCAGACGGCCGTCCGCCGCTCGCAGGAGCACATTCGAGAGAATCGGGATTGTCGAGCGCTTCTCGACGACTCCCTGGCAAAGCTGCAGTTCCTTCTGCAGGTCTGCTTTTCCGACGGTCAGCTCCATCTCACTTCCTTTAGAACAGATCTCTTTTTCTTTTTAGTAGTGGTAGTAGTAGGTCCGCGAGGAAAATTTCGGGACACGTCGCAAAGGTCTGCGAAGTATATCAGTTGCCTGCGATGTGAAACTGTGAGTTTTGCTGAGGAAAAACGGCGGATCGCTTGTCTGTTTTCCGCAGGTCCGAGCACTGACCAATCGAGCAACAAACTTCTGCGCAGCTTTTCAGTCGCTTTTCCGCAGAGGGTTTCATCCTGAGCCGCGAAGACGGCGAAGGATCTTCTGAGAGCACGAGCGGGGCGCGTGCACCAGCAGGGCTTGTGCTCTCAGGAGATCCTTCGCTTCGCTCAGGATGAAACCGCCACCCTACCGGAATTGTTTGATCAGCATCTCGACCGTGCGCGCGACCTGCTGGTCATCCTGTGTGAGCTGCTCGATCTTCTCGACCGAGTACATGACGGTCGAGTGGTGCTTGTTGTTGAAGAGTTTTCCAATCTCGGGGTACGAGAGGTCTGTGAGATCTTTGCAGATGAACATCGCGACCTGACGCGGATACGCAATGGGCCGCGAATTCGATTTCGACTTCAGGTCCGACACCTTGATGCCGTAGTGCGCAGCAACGACTTTCATGATGTCGGCAGCGGTAATCGGCTTGTTGTCCTTCGACAGAAGATCCTTCAGCGCTTCCTTCGCAACGTCGATGTTCAAGGGCTGGCCAATCATCGAGCTGAACGCGGTGACACGATTGAGATGTCCTTCCAGCTCCCGGATGTTCGAGCGGACGCGCTCTGCGATGAAGAGCGCGACCTCGTGCGGCAGGTCCATTTTCTTTTCTTCCGCTTTCTTGCGGAGGATCGCGACCTTCGTTTCCAGGTCGGGCGGCTGAATGTCGGCGATGAGTCCCCATTCGAACCGCGAGCGAAGCCGTTCCTCCAGCGTTGGAATGTCTTTGGGAGGAGCGTCAGAGGTGAAGACGATCTGTTTCTGCGCTTCGTAGAGCGCGTTGAACGTATGAAAGAACTCTTCCTGCGTTCGCTCTTTTCCCGCGAGGAACTGGATGTCGTCGAGCAGCAGCGCGTCAACCGAGCGATAGCGGTCGCGGAACGACTGCATCTTGTCGTAGCGGATCGAGGAGATCAGCTCGGTCACGAACGAGTCAGCCGACATGTAAACAACCTTGAGCCCCGGTGTCTTCTGCCTGATCTGCTGTCCGATCGCCTGGATGAGATGCGTCTTGCCGAGTCCTGCGCCGCCATAGATGAACAGCGGATTGAATGAGCCGCTCGGGTTCTCCGCGATTGACAGCGAGGCGGCGTACGCGAGCTGGTTCGAGCTGCCGACCACAAAGGTGCTGAAGCGGTAGCGCGGATTGAAGATCGAAGCCGGCAGGTCCTCGCGCGGCTGCGCGGCCGGAACCTGCACGTCATTCAGGGTCGTTGAGCTGTTGACGACGAAGTGAACCTGGATCCGCTCGGGAGAGATGTCGGAGAGAATCGTGCGGATCTGCTGGCCGTAGCGCTCGCGGATCTCGTCCACGGTGCGCTCGGAGGGAACGCTGACATCAACCGTCTCGCCCTTCTGGGCGATAAACCGGGTGGGAGCGAACCAGCGCTCATAGTCTGTCCTGTCAACGACTTGCTCGAGTCGCTCCAGTACCTGCTTCCATACATTCATGGGGGGACCGCGAGTTATCTTGCTGAGAATCCACAACTTTTCCGCAGTTGTGGAAAATCGAGCCTGAAAAAGGGGTTGGAGTCTAGCACGGGATCGACGCGCGTCAATGCCGTTCGAATCCTGAGCGAAGCGTGTCTCTATCCTGAGCGAAGCGAAGGATCTTCTGATAGCGCTTGCGAAGCATGACGCTTAGGCATCGTGGAGCGACGATGCTCATCGCTGGAGCAATCCAAGCGCTATCAGAAGATCCTTCGCTTCGCTCAGGATGGGGGTCACGCCCGCAGGAATATTAGACTGTTCGTTGACGGTTTGGCCCCTTGCTCCGGCGCTCCTCGTTTGACGATGACCGGCGCGGTGGCTATACTCGCCGCTTTTTCAAAGGGTTGGGACAAATGAAGCGTACTTTTCAGCCGAACAATCGCCGCCGCAAGCGCACTCACGGTTTCCTCGTCCGGATGCGGACCAAGGACGGCCAGGCAGTTCTCTCGCGTCGGCGCCGCAAGGGCCGCAAGCGCCTCGCGGTCTGAGCATCAAGCTCCTCACAACAGTGCCGCGCGAAGCAGGCGCCCCACGATCCGAGACGCTGCCAAGGGAGAAACGACTGGCGAAGCGTCGCGAGTTTCTGCGCGTGTACGAGGCGGGGCGGAAGTTTTTCTCCCGCTACTCCGTGCTCTTCATCGCCACGAACGGATTGCCGCACTCACGGATCGGCATCACCGCCACGAAGAAACTCGGCAAAGCCAATGTTCGCAACAAGCTCAAGCGGTGGACCCGCGAGGTCTATCGGAGGCAGAGGGAAGCGCTGCTCATCGACGAGCGCTCGCTCGATCTGGTCGTGAACGTGAAGCCGAACGCCGCCGACGCAACCTTCGCGGACTTCAGCGCCGATCTCACTCGCGTTCTGCAGAAGGCCGCGGCGGAGACGCGCATCTGAGCGGCATGATCCGCAAGGCGCTCGTCCTTCCCTTACTGTTCTACAAACGGTTCGTCTCGCCGCTTCTCCCCCGCATGTGCCGTTTCGAGCCGACGTGCTCGATCTATATGATGCAGGCCATCGAAAAGCACGGTCCGCTTCGCGGGCTGTGGCTCGGCGTGAGAAGAATCTCGCGCTGCCACGTATTCAATCCCGGAGGTTGGGACCCCGTCCCCTGAAGATGGAAAAGCGAATTTTCGTTGCGATCGGCGTATCGATCGCATTTCTATGGTTGTGGGCGATCGTCGCCCCGCGACTCTTTCCCGAGCTTGCAAAGCCGGCCGTGAAACCCACCAGCGCCGCGACTTCGACGTCCGCGCCGCGGACGTCCGCGAGCGCGGGCTCACCGAGCGGCGCGCGCATCGTTCCTCCGTCACCCGCTGCGATTGTTGCCCCGCGCACCGAGATCGAGCCGGTTGCCGCGGTCAGTGCAGATGCGATCCGCGAGACCGTCATTGAGACACCGGACTATGTTGCGCGCTTCTCCAATCGAGGTGCGCAACTCGTCTCGTTCCAGCTCAGAAACTACCGGACGCATGCAAATGGACCGGTAGATCTCGTGAAGCGTCGCGCTGCATCGCGCACGGACTATCCCTTCGCGATCGAGTCAGCGAGTGCCGATGTGAGCCGGCGGCTCAACAGCGCACTCTACGAAGTGAGCGAGCTCGAGGATCGTGGCGTCCGGACGCTCCAGTACAAGTTCTCCTCGCCTGACGGGTTGCGCGCGACCAAGACGTTTCGCCTGGGCCGCAACCAGTATCTGTTCGACTTCACGATCGAGGTCAAAGCGCCCTCGCCGTATCGCGTAGTCATTGGCCCCGGGATCCGCAACCTCGAAAAGCGCGAGCTCGCCAACGCCGCGCTCATCACCGGCAACGGCGTCGTCCAGCGAGAAGGAAAGCTGAAACTGCTCAGTCGCGAGAAGGGCGATCGCCTCAGCATCTTCGAAGAGTCGGAGTTCGTCGGAATCGAAGACAACTACTTCCTCACCGGCCTTCGTCCGTCGAAAGCCGGAGCCAGCACGATCCGCCGCGTGAAGTTCCGGGGCGACGGAAAGAGCGTCCGCGAGGAGATCTACGCCGGACTCAACGCAACCGGCGAGGGCTCGGTCACCGGCTCTGCCTTCTTCGGCCCGAAGGAGACTCACCTCCTCGACAACTACGGCCTCGGCAAGATGCTTCAGTACGGGATGTTCGGCGCAATCGCGCGCGTGCTCCTGGCGATGCTGACCTGGATCAACCAGTTCACACGAAACTTCGGCTTCGCGATCATCGTCCTCACGATCTTCATCAAAGTCGTCCTCTATCCGCTGCAGCACAAGAGCATCGTCTCGATGAAGAAGATGCAGAAGGTGCAGCCGAAGATGGAGGCGATCAAGAGCAAGTACAAGAAGGCTAAGACCGATCCCGAGCAGCGGCAGAAGATGAACGTCGAGATGATGAAGCTCTATCAGGTGGAGGGCATCAACCCGATGAGCGGCTGCCTGCCGATCCTGCTGCAGCTCCCGATTCTCTGGGGCTTCTACAATCTGCTCTCGCGCGCGATCGAGTTGCGCGGCGCCCCCTTCATTCTGTGGATTCACGATCTGTCGGAGATGGACCCGTACTACATCACGCCGGTTCTGATGACGATCACGATGTTCATCCAGACGTGGATGATGCCGTCGACGGGCGATCCGGCGCAGCGCAAGATCTTTCTCGTCATGCCGATCTTCTTCGGCTACTTCTTCAAGGAGATGCCCAGCGGGTTGGTGCTTTACTGGCTCGTGCAGAACGTGTTGACGATCCTGCAGCAGTGGATCATGAACAAGTGGTGGAAGGAACATCCCGCCGAACTGGCGAAGGAGTGAAGAGGTCGTGACATGAGCGAGCGCTTCGAAGGTAAAAGTCTCGATGAGGCACTTCAGACCGCGGCAAGTGCCCTCGGTGCCGAGCGGCATCAGTTGACCTATCACGTCGTGCTCGAGAAGCGCGGCTTCCTCGGGGGCACCAAACACGTCGTCATCGAGGCGGAAGTGAATGAGGCGGCCCTCGCTCCCGCAGCGGCAGCGACGCCACAACAGGATGTGCATCAGCCGCAGACGCGACCGCGC
This sequence comes from Thermoanaerobaculia bacterium, assembly GCA_016650215.1. Taxonomy (GTDB): domain Bacteria; phylum Acidobacteriota; class Thermoanaerobaculia; order Gp7-AA8; family Gp7-AA8; genus JAENWF01. The sequence goes on along the minus strand of JAENWF010000158.1, from coordinate 6,752 downwards.
GCCTCGGCACCGCCTCGCGCGGAGCGAGCGGGTGGTGGCAGCGGCGGGCGTCAGGCTCGCGGCGGGCGCGGCGGAAGAGACGGCGGCGAACGCGAATCACGGGGAGGGCGTGGCCGCGGGGGACGCGGTCGCGGTCCGCGACGTGAGGAAGAGATCTCCGATGATGGTCCGCCGATCGAGGTGCCGCCGCAGGGCGAAGAGTCACAGGGTGCCGCCGAGGTGCGCGCTTGGACCGAACGTCTGATCGAGCTGTCGAAGCTGAGTCTGGTCGTCCGCTCTGAAGAGAATGAGAAGCAGATCATCCTTCGCGCGTACGGGCGCGATTCTTCCCTGCTGACGGATCGTCACGGCGAGCTGCTCGATGCGATTCAGGTTCTCGCCAACAAGGCGCTGACCGGCCGCAAGATCGAGAAGGACATCGAGCTCGATTGCGAGGCGTTCAAGGAGCGGCGCGTCGAGGCGCTGCATGAGAAAGCAAGAACGCTTGCTGATCTGGTGCGCCAGGACAAACGCGAACAGCTTCTTCCGGCGATGACGCCGATCGAGCGCCGCATCATTCACCTGGCGCTTCAGGACGACGCCGATGTGACGACCGAGTCGCGCGGCGACGGGTTCTACAAACGGATCGCCATCGTCTTGCGCCCCGCGGCAGAGAGCTCGACGCCGGAGCCGTGAGCGAGCTCGACACGATCGTCGCGCCGGCAACGCCCGTCGGGCGAAGCGCGTTGGCGGTCGTGCGGATCGACGGGCCGCTGAGCGGTCAGATTCTCGCGACACTTTCGGGAAGCCTTCCAGAAGAACGGAAAGCCGCATTTACTCGTATACGTCAGGGTGGTGAGCCGATCGATGAGTGCGTCGCAATCTTCTACAAAGCACCCCGCTCATTCACAGGCAACGACCTTGTTGAGCTGATGCTGCACGGCAGCCCGGTCATCATCGAGCGCGTCATCGTGGCAGCCCGGCAGCTCGGCGCACGCATCGCGGAGCCGGGCGAGTTCACCGAGCGCGCGGTGCTCAACGGCAAGCTTGATCTCGTTCAGGCGGAGTCGATCGCCGATCTCGTTGACGCGCGCACCTCGCTGCAGGCGAAGCTGTCGCTGTTGAATGTCGAAGGACGGCTGAGCCGTACGTGCGCGAGCATTCGAGAGTCGCTGCTGCACGTGATCTCGCGGCTCGAGGCTGCGCTCGATTTTTCCGAGGAAGGATATGAGTTCATCACGCGCGCGGATGCGCGGATGCGGCTCGAGGCTGCGCTCGCGGAGATTCGCGCGGTCGCCGACACGTACGAGCGTGGTCGTGCGACGCGCGCCGGAATCACAGCGGTGATTCTCGGGCAGCCGAACGCCGGCAAATCGACGCTGCTCAACACGCTCGTCGGATCGGAACGCGCGATCGTGACTCCGATCCCGGGAACAACGCGCGACATCGTGCGTGAGACGATCGAGATCGGCGGTTTGCCGATGACGTTCCTCGACACAGCGGGGCTGCGCGAACATGCGGACCTCGTCGAAGAGATCGGAATCCGTCGCGCGCGCGACGCGTCGCGCAGTGCCGACATCGTGCTGTACCTCATCGACGCGACGCGCGGCGCAGATGCGTACGACGAGGCGGAGATCGCGGCGCTCGCCGGCCGTCACGTCGTCGTCGTGCAGACGAAGCGCGATCTAGCCGCGTCGAGCGGACTCGCGATCAGCGCCGCAACCGGCGAAGGAATGCGCGAGCTCATCGCACATCTCGACGCGATCGTGCGCGAGCGCTTCGCAGTCCCTGAAGCCTCACCATCGATCGTCAACGAGCGCCAGCGCGCCGCGGTCGCCGAGTGCGAAAGCGGCCTGAGCGCCGCGCTCGACTCGATTGCCGGCAACGCGGACGAGCAGTTCATCGTCGTCGACCTCTACCGCGCCGCGAACGCCCTTGGCACACTCACCGGCGCCGTCTCGCGCGATGACGTCCTGCGCGAGATCTTCTCGAAGTTCTGCATCGGGAAGTGAAACGAGTCACTTGTCGCTGTCGTCCGGGATGACAACCGACGCTGCCCGCTGTTTCACGTGGAACATGAGTAGCCAGTTCGACATCATCGTCATTGGCGGCGGTCACGCCGGAGCGGAGGCGGCGCGTGTTTGCGCACGCGGCGGCGCTCGCGTTGCGATGATCACGATGATGCGCGACGCAATCGGCCGGATGTCGTGCAACCCGGCGATCGGCGGGCTTGCCAAAGGAAACCTCGTCAAGGAGATCGACGCGCTCGGCGGATTGATGGGGGAGGCGGCCGACCGCGCAGGGATCCAGTTCAAGGTCCTCAACCGCTCGAAAGGTCCCGCCGTGCAGGGGCCGCGCGCGCAATGCGACAAAGAGATCTACTCGCGCGCCGTTCAGGACATTCTCGCAGCGGAATCGAACATCACATTCGTCGAGTCTGCCGTGCAGGCGCTGCTGTTCGGCTCGAGCGCGCTTACCGGACTTCGCCTCACCGACGGGACCGAGCTCCGTGCACGCGCGACGATCGTCACGACAGGAACGTTTCTGCGCGCGCTCATGCACAGCGGCGAGGTGAAGACTGCCGGGGGCCGCTTCGGCGAGCCGTCGGCTGAGACTCTTTCCGACTCGCTCCGGGCTGCCGGTCTCGAGCTGGGACGCTTGAAGACGGGAACTCCGCCGCGGATCGAGCGGACGAGCGTCGATTTCTCCCTCCTGACAGAGGCTCGTGGTGACGCCGAGCCGCGCGCCTTCTCGATCCTCACAGATCGGATTGCGCTCCCGCAGGTCCTCTGTCATGTCACCTACACGGGGGCTTTCGCGCACGAGTTGATTCGCGCGAATCTCCATCGCGCGCCGATGTATTCGGGCCAGATTCGGGCGACCGGCCCACGCTATTGCCCATCCATTGAAGACAAGGTGGTCCGCTTCGCCGACAAGGATCGCCATCAGATCTTCGTGGAGCCCGAAGGACTCGACCATCCGTGGCTCTACATGAACGGGATTTCGACCTCGCTTCCGGCGGATGTCCAGGACGCCCTCGTCCATTCGCTGCCCGGCTTCGCCCACGCGAGGATCGGCCGCTACGGCTACGCGGTCGAGTACGACTTCGTGAATCCGCAGCAACTCGATGCGACGCTGCAGGTTCGCGGGGTTGCGGGCCTCTTCCTTGCGGGTCAGATCAACGGAACGTCCGGTTACGAGGAGGCCGCGGCCCAGGGCCTGATGGCAGGAATCAACGCGCTGCAGTACGTTCGGGGTGGCGATCCGGTCGTGTTGCGCCGCGATGAAGCGTACGCCGGCGTGATGATCGACGACCTGGTGACTCTCGGCACTGAGGAGCCCTACCGGATGTTCACCTCCCGCGCCGAGCACCGGTTGCTCCTCGGCTGCGACTCGGTCTACGAGCGGCTGACGCCAATCGCCGAGTCGCTCGGAATCGTCGACGATGAGCGCCGCCGCCGAGCCGAATCGCGCGTGACGCGGATGCACCGCGCCAAGACACTCGCGCTCGAGACGAGTCTCACGCCCGACCGCGCGACTCAGGAGTGGATGGGAGCAGCCGGCTTCGAGCTGACCGCGAAGACGAGCGTCGCGAAGCTCGTGCAGCGAGCGGAGTTCCACGTGGAACATTTTCTCGCCGTTGCGGCTCCTGCGTTCCCGGCGCTGACCTCTGCGCTGACCGCTCTATCGGCCGAAGAGCTGGAAGGGGTGACGAGCGCGCTTCGCTACTCGGGCTATATCGAGCGCCAGCAGCGCGAGGCCTCGCGATCCGCCGGCGACGAGCAGACGCGCCTTTCCGCGGAGATGTCGTATGCACTGCCGGGACTCTCGCGAGAGGTCGTCGAGAAGCTCTCGTCCGTGCGCCCCTCATCCCTCGGCCAGGCAAGCCGCATCCCAGGGATGACGCCCGCTGCGATCGCGATCCTGCGGATGCACCTGCGCCGAAAGAGCGCCGAAACCCCCGCCGAGCACGCGCCCGTCTAGAAATCCGGCTGTTGAGGGCCGGCGACCCAGGTCCCTCGCCAACGCTGGGACGACTATCGCTAGACTAGCGCGCGCATGACCGACCCCGGCCTCGCGCTCTACAAGCAGCTTCTTCTCACATGGACCGCGAAGGTGAACCTCATCGGCCCTGAGGTGAGGACGAATCTCGACGCTCACATCGCGGAGGCGGTGGCGGCGGCAGAGATTCTGCGCCCGCGCGGCGATGTTCTCGATTTCGGCAGCGGGGGAGGTTTGCCTGCAATTCCGATGGCGATCGTCTCGCCGGAGGCGCGGTTTCACCTCGTTGAGGCCGATCAGAAAAAATGGGCGTTCCTCAAACATGTCGTGCGCGAGTGCTCGTTGAACGCCTATGTTTACGGTGATAGATTGGCGCGCGCTCTGACGCGGTTCCCGCCGCATCTTCGCTTCTCGCTCGTCGTATCGCGTGCAGTCGGCAAACCGGAGGAGTGGGTGGCGTCGCTGGCGCCGCACCTCGAGGATGGCGCGCGCGTCGCGCTCTTCCAGTCTTCGGCGCAGGCGCCTGAGATCGAAGGGTTTGCGGCGGGGAAGGCTCAACGGCTGCCGCGGGGAGACGAGAACTGGCTCGTCGAGCTGATGTTCCACGTGAAACAACGATGATCAAAGTCGTATCACTTGCCAATCAGAAGGGTGGGGTCGGAAAGACGACGACCGCCATCAACCTCGGCGCGTCGGTCGCGGCCTGCGAGCGGCGCGTGCTCATCATCGATCTCGACCCGCAGGGGAACGCGACCTCAGGGCTGGGCCTGCCGAAGAACGAGGAAAAGTCGGTCTACAACGTGCTCGTTGACGGCCTCCCGCTGCGCGAAACGATCCTGCCCACCGAGCTGCCGACGCTTCATGTGGCTCCATCTTCGGTGGATCTGGTGGGTGCCGAGCTCGAGCTTGCAGGCATTGAGGGGCGCGAATATCTGCTCAGAAGGGCGATTGAGGACGTCAAAGACGATTTTGATTACATTTTCATCGACTCGCCGCCATCGCTGAGCTTGCTGACGGTCAACGGGCTGACGGCCGCCGACTCGGTACTCGTCCCGATGCAGTGCGAATACTTCGCGATAGAAGGCATTGCGCAACTCATGATAACCATCGATAAAGTCCGCGACTCGCTGAATCCCGCGCTGCAGATCGAGGGCATCGCCCTCACGATGTTCGACGAGCGGGTGAATCTCGCCCGGCAGGTCGCGGAAGAGGTTCGCACCCACTTCCCCGATCAGGTCTACACGACCGTCATCCCGCGGAATGTTCGCCTCGGCGAGGCGCCCTCGTTCGGCAAACCCATTATTCTTTACGACATCCGCTCGCGCGGGAGCGAGTCCTACATCAACCTGGCGAAAGAGTTCATCGCCCGGGCGGAGAACGTGATTCGATGAGTACGCAGAAGAAAGTCCTCGGTCGCGGCCTCGGCGCTCTGATTCCGCAGAAGACCGAGCTGCCGGTCGCGTCGAAGTCGACGCCGGGACTTGCCGAGATTCCGATCGAGCAGATCTCGCCGAATCCGCATCAGCCGCGCAAGATATTCAATGAGGCGGCACTCGAGAATCTCGCGCGCAGCGTTCGCGAGCATGGAATCGTGCAGCCGCTCCTCGTCACGCGCTTCGGCGATCGATTCAAGATCGTGGCGGGCGAGCGCCGCTTTCGAGCGGCGCAGCGCGCGGGACTTCGTTCGGTTCCGGCCGTCATCAAGGAGTCGCTGCAGCAGGGGCAGGCGCTCGAGATTGCGCTCATTGAGAACATTCAGCGCGAGGACCTCAACCCGATCGAAGAGGCGACGGCGTACCAACAACTCCACGATGAGTTTGGATTGACGCAGGACGAGATCTCGAAGCGCGTCGGCAAGGAGCGCTCGACAGTCGCGAACTTCCTTCGCCTGCTCAAACTCCCCGACGCCGTGAAGAAGCTACTCGCGGCGGGACAGTTGTCCATGGGCCACGCGCGCGCGCTGCTGTCACTCGATTCTGCGAAGAAACAGTCGCAGGTCGCCGAGCGTGTCGTGAAGGGCGGCTTGAGCGTCCGGCAGACGGAAATGCTCGCAGCCGCCGGCTCGCCGAAGGCCTCCGGAAAGAAAGAGAAGGAAAAAGATGTCTTTACGCGCGACGCCGAGGAGAAGTTGACCCGGACGTTGAGAACCAGAGTCGAGATCGACCGGAAGCGGAGGGGAGGCGTGATTCACATCCGCTTCACCAGCGAGGAAGACCTCATTCGGCTTTATGATGATCTGACCGGGAGACGGCGATGAAGGGTAAAACCGGAGAACTGAACGGATTTCTCGACCGCGGGGCGGTCTTCAAGGGCGAGATGGAGTTCGAGGACACGATGCGGATCGACGGCCGCTTCAACGGCAAGATCGTGTCGAAGAACGAGCTGATCGTCGGGGAAAGCGCGCACATCGACGGCGACATACACGTCGGCCGCATCGCGATCTCCGGCACCGTCGTTGGCAAAATCGTGGCTGACCAGCGCGTCGAGATCCACCGAAACGGCAAGGTCTACAGCGATATCGAGACCCCAGCCCTCATCATCGAAGAGGGCGCGATCTTCCAGGGCAATTGCGTCATGGGAGACAAGAAGGGGAACGTCACGAACATTGCTTCGAAGGCGTGAGAACGGGGAGTGACGAGGAGCGAGCACTCCTCGTCATTCTGAGCCGCGAAGACGGCGAAGAATCCCCCGCGCAAGAACGTTATCGCCTGGACGCGGGGGATCCTCCGCTTGGCTCAGAGGCTGTGAAACAATCCGGCCTCTGTGTGGCG
>JAENWF010000157.1 GCA_016650215.1 Thermoanaerobaculia bacterium | reverse complement strand
CGGCCACGCGCGGCAGGTCGGGTACGCGCTGCACAACCTGCCGGAAGGATCGACGATCCCGTGGCATCGCGTGGTGAACGCGCGCGGCGAGATCAGTCCACGCACCACCAGCGACTCACACGAGCTGCAGCGGCTGTTGCTCGAAGCCGAAGGCGTCGAGCTCGAGCGCTATCGCTGGAAGCCCAGGACGTAGATCAGATCCCGTTCGGCGGAGCCGGAACGACGACATCCTTGCGCGGCTTCTTCTTCAACTCCTCGAGCAGTACCTCGATCGCCTTCTCGAGCGACGGATCATGTCCCGCCGCAACGAGATCGGGGCGATCGACTACTTCGATGTCAGGCGACACGCCGACACCTTCAACCATCCACACCCCTTCGGTATCGAGCGGTCATACCTCCGCGGCGGCCCCCTCTAAGTCATTGGCGATCCATGTTCCCGACGGCCGCAGAGCGCCGCCGCGGGGCGACGGCGCCACACAGCGGCCGGATTTCTTCACAGCCTCTGAGCCGCGGAGACGGCGAGGATCCCCCGCAGAAAAACGATCAACGCCTTGTCGCGGAGAGAGTGGCCTTCGCTCACTTGTCCGGCAAAGAGATTGGATGAAAAAGTTCGAGGTAAGAATTGTGGATGAAGAGGTTCGCTCTCCAATTCTCAATTCTTATCTCGAACCTCTTAATTCAATCCCTTTGCTCCGTCGGCAGCAGCTCCAGCGGAAGTTCCTCTCCTTCGCCAGGAACGCCTTCTTCGCTACCCTTACCCAGCCGTGAGAGATCCCATCTTCAAAATCGTCGCGCGCATCCCACGCGGGCGGCTGGCGACTTACGGGCAGGTCGCGACACTCGCGGGTCTCGACGGCCACGCGCGGCAGGTCGGGTACGCGCTGCACAACCTGCCGGAAGGATCGACGATCCCGTGGCATCGCGTGGTGAACGCGCGCGGCGAGATCAGTCCCCGCACGACCAGCGACTCGCACGAGCTGCAGCGGCTGTTGCTCGAAGCCGAGGGCGTCGAGTTCGACGCGGATGGCCGCGTCGAGCTCGAGTGCTATCGCTGGAATCCCAGAACGTAGTTCAGATCCCGTTCGGCGGAGGCGGAACCACAACCGCTTTGCGCGGCTTCTTTTTCAACTCCTCGAGCAGTACCTCGATCGCTTTCTCGAGGGACGGATCATGTCCCGCCGCAACGAGATCGGGGCGATCGATCACTTCAATGTCAGGCGACACGCCGACACCTTCAACCATCCACACCCCCTCGGTATCGAGGAAGCGGAACTGCGGCGCGGTCACGCGGCCACCGTCCATCAGCGCCGGATTCGCGGAGATGCCGATCAGGCCTCCCCATGTGCGCGTGCCGATGATCGTGCCGAGGTTACGCTTGCGGAAGTAGTACGGCAGCGCATCGCCGCCGGACGACGAGTAGCCGTTGATCAGCATCGCCTTCGGTCCGGTATGCGAGTAAGCAGGAACGCTCACGGGCGGCGTGCCGCGGCGCACGACGTAGTTGAGCACATCGCGGTCGAGCAGCTCGATCATCCGGTCGGGGACGAAGCCGCCGCCGTTGTAGCGATCGTCGATGATGAGCGCCTCTTTGTGCGCGGTCGGGTAGAAGGCCTTGAACAGCTCCTGGTTTCCCTCACCTCCCGTGTTCGGAAGGTGGATGTATCCGATGCGGCCACCGGAGAGGCGGTCGACCATCTCGCGTCGCGACTTCACCCAGTCGAGATAGAGGAGGTTGATCTCCTTCGCGATCGGCCGGACGCGCTCTTCGCGCGCGCCGACAGCTTCCGGTTTCGAGTTCACGAGCAGCGTTACGACGCGGTTCGCTTTGTTCTCGAGCAGCCTGTAGAAGTTGTCGACGCCCTTCGTCGGAATGCCGTCGACCGCGATGATGAAGTCGCCTTCCCTCACCTTCACGCCCTGCTCGGTCAGAGGCGAGCGGCTCCGCTCGTGCCAGTTCTCACCGGCGTAGATTTTCTTGACACGGAAGTAGCCGGACACATCGGACACGATGTTGGCGCCGAGGAGACCGTTGTCGACGCGTTTGACCTGCCAGTCCTCGGAGGTCTCGACATACGCGTGACCGGCGTTGAGCTCGCCGACCAGCTCGCCGAGGATGTAGTCGAGGTCTGCGCGGTGAGAAACGTAGGGAACGAGCTCGCCGTAGCGGGCGCGCATCGCATTCCAGTCGACGCCATGCATCTTCGGATCGTAGAACCAGTCGCGCAGGATGCGCCACGCGTCGTTGAACTCCTGCGACCACTCCGCGTGAGGATCGACCTTCATCTCCAGCCGGTCGAGAGTGAGCAGGCCTTCGGAGGTCTTCTGTCCCGGCTTGACACTCGCGATGCCGTAGTCGCGGCCCGCGCGGAAGATGATCTTCTCGCGGTTCGAGGAGAGCTCGTAGTTGTTGATTTTCTCGAGGATCGTCTCTTCTTTCCGGTCGTCAATGTTGTAGAGCTTGAGCGACTGGTTCCCTGCCTCGCCCGTGAGGTAGAGAACGCCGTTGTTGAGCGCATCGAGGCTGTCGTACGTACCGGGGGAGCCGGGGATGGCTCGAACGCGCTGCTCGAAATTTGCAGGATCGATTTTAACGACGACCGCTGCGTCTTTCTTCTTGTCGGCGGCGCTGTCGGCTTTCTTGTCGGCAGCTTCGGGAGCGGGAGTTGCCGCCTGCGCCTCGGCTTTTTCTTCATCGCTCTGCGGCAGAAGAAGCGCGGGACCATCTTCGGCGAGCAGTCCGACGTAAACGCGCGTCGGATTCGTGTAGACGTAATTGAACTCGAACGCGCTGAACGTGAGGTTGTAGTCGCGGTTCGAGAGGAAGTAGAGATAGCGTCCCTTCGGATCGAAGACCGGCGACTGATCGTCGGTCAGGCCGCTCGTGAGTCGATGCACTTTCCGGTCGGGGACCGAGTAGACGTGAATCACGTTGAACTGCGACTGATTCGTCTTCGTGTAAGCGATCCAGCGGCTGTCGGGCGACCAGCGATAGTAGGTAATGTCGTCGAACTCACCGCGATCGACGCTGGTCACCGCGCCCGACGCGACGTCGAGAATCTGCAGCTCGCGCTCCTTGTCGGAGAACGCGAGCATCTTGCTGTCGGGCGACCATGCGGGAGCGAAGCGCCATGACTTCGCGCCGCGCGTGAGCTGCCGCTCCTCGCCGGCAACGTCCACCGGCCGGACATAGAGCTCGTACGCGTCACCGCTCCGGTCGCTCAGATACACGACCCACTTGCCGTCCGGTGACCAGGCCGGATTCATCTCGCGAACTCCGGGGGTCTGCGTGATGTTGCGGATCTCGCCGTTCTTCGCGGGAACCGTGAAGACGTCGCCACGCGCGCCGAGCAGAGCGCGGGCGCCGGTCGGCGAGATGGTGAACCAGTCAACATTGCCGCGAACGTTCTTGAAGTACGGCAGCGTGTTGCGAAAATCGCCGAAGACTCGAATGGGAATCCGCTCGGCGCGGCTCGTCGCGGGATCGAAGCGCCAGATGGAGCCGCCTGACTCATAGACGATCTGGCTGCGATCGCTGCTCGGCCAGAGGACGTCGAAGTCGGTGTGACTGGTGACCCGTCGCGGAGTGCGCGCTTTCGCATCCCACGACCAGAGATTGAGCTTTCCACCTTCACGGTCGGACGTGAAGTAGATGTTGTCGCCGACCCAGACCGGCTGATTGTCGGTCGCCGGATCGTTCGTAATCTGCTCGGCCTTGTTGTTCGCGAGGTCGTAGATCCAGACGTCCTGCGCGCGGCCGCCGCGGTAGCGCTTCCACGTGCGGAACTCGCGCTCGATCGGCGTATAGACGACCTTCGTCCCGTCGGGCGAGAACATCCCGCCGCCCCCCTCGGGGATCGCGAGCGGCGTCTCCATTCCGCCGCGCGCCGGGATGAGATACGGCCGCGCCATCCGGTCACTCCATGGGAGACGATGCGGCAGAAAGAGGATCGACTCGCCGTCGGGCGTCCAGTCGAGGACGCGGTTGTCGACGCCTCCGCGCGGCGGCATGGCACCGACATCGTTGTAGAACGTGAGCTGACGTGGCGCGCCGCCATCGGTGCTGATGACGAAGACCTGCCGCGAGCCGCTGTAGTCGCCGGTGAAGGCGATCCATTTGCCGTCGGGCGAGAACTTCGGAAAGAACTCGAGCCCGTCGTCGGAGGTGAGCCGCCGCGCATCGCCGCCGCGCGCGCTCGCGATCCAGATGTCGCCCGCGTAGACGAACGCGACCTGGTCGCCATGAATGTCAGGCTGCCGCAGCAGCCGCGTGAAATTCTCCTGAGCCGAAATAACGCCCGCGGTCGCGAGCGCGAGCACGAAGATCAACGTTTTCTTCATCCGTTCTCCCTCTGAAGTGCGCTTTTGTAGCACGGACCGGGACAGAGGTCAGCCCGCAGTTGCAGCAACGTAACGATGCGCTCGCCCGTGAAATCCGGTTCGGAAGACGGAAGGCCGCCGGCTGAAGCCGGCGCCACGTCGAGCAAGGCTCGTAGCCGCATTCGCGAGTGACGTGTCGCCGGCTTCAGCCGGCGGCCTTCCGTTCCTTTATTCAAGCGACACCGCAGACTCTGCGATTTTCTTCAAGTGCTGCTGTTTCGTCGTGACGAACCAGCGCATGTGGCGCTCGAGGAACAGCTTGTCGGCGATGCGGCCGAGGATGCCGAGAGGGGCGATCCATTCGAGCTCATCGCGCATGAGCGTGCCGCCAGCCTTCGCGTGGAACTCGTGCACGTGGGAGAGCGAGCGGAAAATCCCCTGCACCATTTCGTCCGTGAAGGATCGCGGCCGGTCGATCTTTGTGATGCGCGCGACAAATCGCTGGCGGATTCCAAAGTGCACGCCTTCGAAGGCGACGAGGTCGCCGAGCTCGAGAACGCCGCTCAGCTTTCCCGGCGGCACGAGTCGCTCACCGGAGAACGCGGCGCTCTGGCGATGCGCTTCGACATCGAGCGCGAGATCGAAGCAGCGCTCCGGCGGCGCCGCGATGAACGTCTCGATCGTGATGCGTCCCATCAGAGCTCGCGGCGCATGACGTTGTCGGTCTGGAGATCGCTGCCGACGAGGAACGGCTTCGATCCCGTCTTCCGGAAGCCGCACTTTTCGTAGAACGCGATCGCGCGTGGGTTGTGCTCCCAGACACCGAGCCAGAGATGTCTCGCGCCGAGGTTGCGCGATGTTTCCTCCACATCGCGCATGAGTTGCTGCGCGACACCGCGGCCGTGCCGCCCGCGATCGACATAGAAACGCCAGATCTCGACCGAATCGGCGTCGCTCTGTTTGAGCTGCGCGAACGCGATCATCGCGTCGCCCTCTTCGACGACGAGCGTGATCATTGCGGGATCGATCAACTCCGCGCGCTGCAGCTCTTCTCCGTAGACAGAAGCGAGATAAACGCGCATGTCCTCGGGTCGATTCTGCGCGGCGAACGTGTCGTTGTACGTCCGGATCGCGAGATCCGCGAGCTTCACGGCATCGGTTTCGATACCTCTCCTGATCAGAAGAACCTCAACGTCAGGTCGATCAGCTTCTGCTTGAAGCGGGTGTACGGCGGAAACATGAGCTGAATCGGGCTGAAGCGCGTCCGCTGCTCGACGATGCCGCGTGCGTTCGAGAATGCCTCGAAGCCGGCACGGCCGTGTCCCTTTCCCATCCCACTCTCGCCGGAGCCGCCGAACGGCAGATTGAGCTGATAGAAATGAATGAGCGTGTGATTGACGACGGTCCCGCCGGCGCGCGTGCGGTTGATGATGTCGCGCACGACGTCATGCGCGCGGCTGAAGATGTAGAGGACGAGCGGCTTCTCCTTCGCCGCGATGATCGCGAGCGCCTCGTCGAGCGTGCGGTAGGTGACGACGGGCAGGATCGGGCCGAAGATCTCCTCCTGCATCAGCGCCGAATCGGGCGCGACGTTGCTGACGATCGTCGGCGGAAGCGAGCGCGCGTCAGATGAAGAACCGCCGAGAAGAATCTCTCCATCCTGCGCGGAATCGAGAAGCCGCCGCACCCGCGCAGCGTGGCGCTCGTTCACGATGATGCCGCGCGAGCCCTCGCCTTCCATCGCGCGGACCGCCGCGACCAGCTTCTCGAGGAATGGCGCGCGGATCGTCTCGTCGACGAGCAGGTAGTCGGGGGCGATGCAGACCTGCCCCGCGTTGAGGAACTTTCCCCATGCGATGCGCGATGCCGCTTCGTCCAGATCGGCAGTGCGATCGACGATCACGGGCGACTTGCCGCCCAGCTCCAGTGTGACTGACGTCAGATGCTCCGCCGCCGCACGCATCACGATGCGGCCAACCGCAGGGCTGCCGGTGAAGAAGATGTGGTCGAAACGCTTCTTCAGCAGCGCCTCGGCCGTCTCGGGGCCCCCTTCGATGACCGCGACTTCGTTCTCATCGAATAGCTCCGAGACGATCCGCTTCATGCACGCCGAGGAGGCAGGGGTCATCTCCGACGGCTTGAGCATCGCGCAGTTCCCGGCCGCGATTGCGGAGACGAGCGGGCCGAGCGTCAGGTTGAACGGGAAGTTCCACGGCGAGAGGATCAGCACGACGCCTTTCGGCTCGTGGATGAGACGCGAGGACGACCCGAGGAGCGCGAGAGGCGTCGCGACGCGCTGCGGTTTCATCCAGCGCCGCAGATGCCGCGCCGCATGCCGCGCCTCGCCGACGATCGGAAAAATGTCGGAGAGATCGGTTTCTGCCGCCGGCTTGCGGAAGTCGTCCGCCATCGCTTTGCGGATGTCCGCACGGTGCGCGAAGAGCATTTTCTCCATCCGCCGTATTTTCTCGATTCGCGCCGATGCGTCGGTCGCACCGACGCTCCCGGCGTTTGCGCGCTGAGCCGCGTAAATCTGGTCTAGGCTGTCGGACGACACGATGCGGCGATTCTATCTGGAGCGCGGCGGAGAGGCCGCAGAAGTCTTCCCCCGAGGAAAGAGCGTCGCCGCGATCCTCCTGATCGCGTTCGCGGTGTGGGGAATCGCGATCGCGATCGCCGCGATTCCTCTACTCTCGGGTCCGGCGCTCGAAGGTCAGACGCACTCGTACGCCACGCGCATCGGGCTCGACGCACGCGCCCCTTCGCGATTCGTCATCCTGCTGATCGCGCTGCCGATTGTGGTACCGCTGGTGATGCGCCTCCTCATTGCGCGACTCGCCGCGGCTGACACGAAATCGTGGGCCCGCGTGAGTGTCGTGATCGCCTGCGCCGCGTCGCTCTGGACCGCGATCATCAGTCCCTCGCTCGTCTGGGTGATCGTCCCCGCGGCGGCGGTCTTCACGGCCGCCGTCACTCTGCGTCGCCACGCGGCCGCGTTCACGCGGCACGACGCGGTCCTGCTCCCGACCTTCGCGGCAATTCTCCTCTCCGTAATCGACGCTTCCGATCTGCCGGTCGATCACGCCGCGCTCGCCGCAGCACTCACTCTGTTCACGATCAGAATCGCCCTTTCCTTCATCCCCTCGCAACTACCTGTCGCATTCGCTTTTCTCCTCTCGCCCCTCGCGCTTGTTCTCCAAACGAGTTTCATTCCGGCGCAACAACGCTACCTCGGATGGCCCGCGCTGTTGCTTGCAGTGGTCAGCCCGTGGCTTCTGAGGGGCATTCTTCGCGAGCGGCATCGCCCCGCTTCCATCCTCGCGATCGTCATCTACCCGATCGCTGCCTACGCGTACATGAACGCTGTCAGCATGCTCACGGCGGAGGGGGCGCCGCGCGTCAGTTTCTTCGAAGACGCGCACCACCTCATGACCGCCTCGGAGATGATCCGCGGCGAGAAGCTCTATCGAGATGTGGTGCCGGTGCACGGTCTCATCGAGGATGGACTGTTCTCGTACGTTGCGATGCGCGGCGGAGTGAATGCCGGCCAGGCGCTGACGCGACGGACGGCCGTGATTCATCTCAACGCGATCGCGGTCTACGCGGTGGCTGCCTGCGCAGCAGGAACCGCGGAGGTGGGCATCGTCGCGTTCTTCGTTTCAGCGATGCTCGGCGCGGTTCCGCTGAGCCTGCGGCCGCTCGCGGCTCTCGCCAGCCTCGCGTTTCTCTGCTACGCCGCGCGGCGACGGAGAGCGGGCCCGTTCGCGGTCGCGGCAGCGCTGGCTGTCGTCGCATTCTTTACGAGCCTCGATTTCGGTACGTACACGGCCCTGGCGATCGTCATCGCCGCCGTGCGCAGTCCGATTCGCAAGCGCGCGCTCATCGCCGCAGCGGCAGGAGCGGCCACCGCGCTCGTCGTCGCGTTCGGCGCGCTGAGCGTCGCCGGCATCGCGGATGATTTCTTTCGCGTGACGTTCCGCGAGCTTCCGACCGCCGCGCAAACCGTGACCCTCAACGTTTTCGCCCCTTCCGACTGGCTCGCGCGGACGCGCACTCTTCCGGAGGCGCTCGGCGGGATCGCCTCCGACCGGCTCACGTTCTGGATCGCGGTCTGGATCGGCGCGCTGTTCTTCGTCTCGAGCTCGGTCATGCGACGCGCCAGCCGGCGGATCGAGCCGCTCGTCATTCTCGCAGTCTGGTCGGTGCTCGCCGGCGTCTCGTACGCGCAGCGGCATCATCTGTTCTTTCAGTACGCCGCGGTCCCGCTGCTCGTTGTCGCTGGTTGGTCGATGCTGCGCCGCCGGATCACGGCCGCATGGGTCGTCATCGTGATCGTGCTCCTCGCAGCACAGCCTACGAGCCACCTCGCGATCGGTGGCTGGCTCAGGCGTACGCGTACCATCCTCGACCCGGGATGGACGAGGATCGAGTCGCCCCGCGCAAAGGGAGCGCTGTTTGCACAGGCGGATAGCGTCACGACGGCAATCGTGCAGCGATACGTCGACACGCGTCTCGCACCGCACGAAACGTTCTTTGATTTCACCGATCGCCCGATGCTCTATTTTCTCGTCCGGCGGGACTGTCCCGTGCGCCAGCCGTTCGTGGCCTTCTATCAGGACGAGCGTCTTCAGAGGGAAGTCATCGCGCGGATCAGGTCGAATCCCGATGTAAAGGCAGCTCTCGTTGGCCCTGGGGGAATGGACGGCGTCCCGAACAACGAGCGGGCTTCGCTCGTGTGGGACTACCTGAAAAAGAACTTCGAGCCGGACTCTCAAACGGGCGACGTCATCTTCTGGCGTCGCAAGTAAGATCCGGCCGCAAACAACCGAGTAAACCGGAGGTTTCATGTTGAGAACTTTTCCTGCGATCCTCGCGCTGGCCCTGACGGCCGCATGCGCGACGAGCACGCAGACCACACCCGCGCCGGCCATGACGCCGGCAGCGACGGAGACCGCGACGACGATGCCGCAAACCGAAACACCGACCGCCCCCGCAGCACCGACCGCCGACGACGCGCTCCGCTTCGTCAATGAAGCCGAAGCCCGCCTCGCAACTCTCAACGTCGAAGCGGCTCGCGCGCAATGGGTCGCGTCCAACTTCATCACCGAGGATACGCAGCTCATCGCGGCGAAAGAGAACGAGCGATTCATCGGCGCCGGAGTCGAGCTGGCGAAGGAAGCCGCAAAGTACGACTCGCTCCAGCTTCCGTACGACGTTCGCCGGAAGCTCGATCTGATCAAGCTCAAGCTCACATCGCCCGGCCCCGCCGATCCGGAGAAGACCGCGGAGATGACGCGCATCGCCGCCGATCTTGAAGCGATCTATGGCGCGGGCAAGTACTGCCCGCCGGGCAAGTCGGGCGACGACTGTCTCGATATCGGCGAGATCGGGAAGATCATGCGCGAGAGCCGCGATCCAAAGCGCCTCCTCGAAGTCTGGCGCGGATGGCACACCGTCTCCCCCGAGATGCGCGACAAATACGCGCGCTACGTCTCGCTCATGAACGAAGGATCGCGAGATCTCGGCTATCGCGACGTCGGCGCGATGTGGCGCTCCAAGTACGACATGCCGCCCGATGCGTTCGCGACCGAAATCGATCGCCTCTGGAATCAGGTCAAGCCGCTGTATGACTCGCTTCACTGCTTCGTCCGGTCGAATCTGACGAAGCGCTACGGCGCCGACGTTGTCGCGCCCGGCAAACCGATTCCCGCGCATCTCTTCGGCAACATCTGGGCGCAGGAGTGGGGCAACATCTACGACGTCGTCGCGCCGAAGAATCTCCCGTCAGCCGGCTATGACGTAACGAAGATCCTAGAGAAGCGGAAGGACATCACCGAGCTGGAGATGGTCCGCATCGGCGAGCGCTTCTTCACCTCCCTCGGATTCGATCCGCTGCCGAAGACCTTCTGGGAGCGTTCACTTTTCACCAAGCCGAAGGACCGCGACGTGGTCTGTCACGCGAGCGCGTGGGACCTCGACGACGATCAGGACCTCCGCATCAAGATGTGCATCGAGAAGACGGAAGAGGATCTGACGACGATCCATCACGAGCTCGGGCACAACTTCTACCAGCGTGCGTACGCCACGCAGCCGTTCCTCTACAAAGAGAGTGCGAACGACGGATTCCACGAGGCAATCGGCGACACGATCGCCCTCTCGGTCACGCCGGGATATCTCAAGCAGATCGGTCTCATCCAGAAAGAGCCGCCCGCGGCGGCCGACATCGCGCTGCTGCTGCGCGACGCGATGGATAAGATCGCGTTCCTGCCATTCGGCGTGATGATGGACAAGTGGCGCTGGAAAGTCTTCTCCGGCGAAGTCTCGCCGGCCGATTACAACAAAGCGTGGTGGGATCTGCGACTTCAATATCAGGGCATCGCCCCGACTGGAGCGCGCGGCGAGGAGTTCTTCGACGCGGGAGCGAAATATCACATCCCGGCGAACGTCCCTTACGCGCGCTATTTCCTCGCGCGGATTCTCCAGTTCCAGTTCCATCGCGCGCTTTGCCAGACCGCCGGCTACGACGGCCCGCTGAACCGCTGCTCGATCTACGACAACAAGGAAGCAGGCGCGCGCCTGGCGAAAACGCTCGAGATGGGCGCAAGCCGCCCCTGGCCCGACGCGCTCGAAGTGCTCACCGGCCAGCGCGAGATGGACGCAACCGCGATCGTCGACTACTTCCGCCCGCTCAAGAACTGGCTCGATCAGCAGAATCAGGGACAGACGTGCGGTTGGTAGTTCACGAGTGCTGAGTGCTGAGAGATTGTAAGTTAGTGTGGCGGCGGGCGCCCTCGCCCGCCGCTTCGCTGGCTTCACTAAGCGATGTAGCCTGAGCCACGATGCCTCGCGATTCCGAACTGCTTTCAACCTACGTCGAGCATTTGAGCGCTCGGCTTCGTGCGCGCGAGAACAGGCCGACGGCCGACGACAAGGAACAAGGTCTGGCGGTGCTTCCTTCGGAGCTGGCCACACTCTGCAGCGAGTCACCGCGGGAGTGTCTGAACTTCGTGATCCGGGCGCTCGAGCACGTTACCGATCCACAGCTCGTACGAGCAATCGCCGACGAGCTCCTCCAGAATCTGCTCAACGAGAAAAGCGCCGTGATTCATGTGGACATTGCGAAGCATCTGCGAACCAATCGCAGATTCCGCCAGGCCTTCGCATGCGGAAACTACGCCTCGGTCGACCCGGCGCTCATCGACGACTGGGCGAAGGTTTTTCAGGAGTTGGGCACCACGAAACAAGCGGAGAGAAAGGCGCTGTTTAAGGCGCCGACAGTCAAAGGCGATTGAAGTGACGGGGGAACGAAAGACCGCCGGCTGAAGCCGGGCGCCACGTCGAGCGTGGCTCGTGGCGCCATTCGCGAGTGGCGTGGCGCCGGCTTCAGCCGGCGGTCTTTCGTCCTATGACTCCCGCAGCAAATCTTTCACCCGCGTTCGGATCTCGTGCTCCCGGTCATCGAGTTCGATGCGATCCTTCTCGAGCGCGTCCAGCAGTGAGCGGAGCGATCGCCATGCTTCTCCGCGGTTGCTGCTCTCGCGCAGGAGGGCGCCTGGATCGATGCCCTTTGCTTCGAGCGCGGCCTGAACGGCTTCGCGAATCTCGTGGGGCGAACGGCCTCTCGTCAGAGCTTTGGCGTCGCGCGCGATTCGTCGCGCTCTCCTCAGCGGCCGAAGGGCCAACGCGATCGTCAGCAGCGCGAGAATGCCGGCAGCGATCCATGGCGCGTTCTTCGTCAGCGCTTGCGTACGCGTGATACTTCGCGTCGCGGCAGTCGCTGGCTGGCTTTCCGGTCTCGCCGCGTTGACCACCAGCATGCTCGACTCACACTGCAGCGTTCTCCGCGTCTCGTCCGACGGGATGAACGCACGCAATGCGAGCGGTGCGATTTTCAACGTGCCGCTCGTCCGAGGGAAGATCAGGTACTTCCACCGCCGCGTCACCATCGGCGACTCGTCGGTCTTCGCGATTGCTACGCCGCTGTCGCTGACCTCGACATCCCCGTCAATCGCCGCGGCGAACTTCGGCGCCGACGCGGCGCGCAGATTTCCGCGGCCCGACAGAATCGCGTCAAGGACCACCGGCCCTCCCGCTTCCTGCTTCGGCTTCGTGCAACGGAGCGTGAGATCTCCCGTCGCATCGACGCCTGAGCCGGGCGGCAACGCGCGGGCTTCGACTGTCAGCGCGGCCGACGCGAAACTGATCTCGGTCAGACTCCCCTCGAACAGACCGAACGGCGAGCTGCTCGACCGCCGCAGCACCGCCGCCTCGACTTCCATCGAGCCGATATCGAGCGTGCCGGATCGCAGCGGATAGAGCGCGACACGGCGGATCGGCATTCGCTGCATCGAGACGCCGCCGACAAAGACCTGCACCGGCTGCTCGCTCCGCACGTCGAGCTCCTCGACCCAGAAGCCGTCCAGCTTCGGAATCTCCCCGATCCCCCACTGCTGCACGCTCGTCGCGTTGTAGAGCCACCATGTGACAACGACCTGCTCGCCGACATATGCGCTCGCCCGATCGAGGTCCGACACGATGAAGAATGGATCGCGCGAGGTTGCAAGAAGCTCGCGCAGCACGACCTCCGGATCGTTCGACGACATCGCGCGGTCAGCGACGACCTGGACCACGATCGCCGGCAGCGTCTCCTGCTGCCCGTCATCGCTCCGGATCACGAGCGGACCCGCCTGCGCAGGCCCCGGCCCGTTCGGTCGCGCGCGGTAGCGGAATACCTTGCGGCGAACAACCTCGCCATTGATCCACGAGAACTCCGACGAAACCGACGGCGCGCCCGCGATCGTGAGGTTGCGAAGCGGGATCTTCAGCGTGTCGGTTGATGCGAAGTCGTTCTCGAGAGAGACGGTGATCGTCAGCGTTTCGCCGGCGCGGAGCGAACGGCGGTCGACGGAGAGGTCGTTCGCGAGAACCGAAATGCAGAATGCAAAATGCAAAATGCAAAATGCAACAACGAGCTTGCGCCTTTTTGCATTTTGCATTTTGCATTCTGCATTCTGCGAAGCAGCCCTCACCACCCCACCCGCCCGCTCCGCATCCTCGCCTTCTTCATCCGCTGCATCTCTTCCTGTTCCTGTTGCTGCACCGAGCGAAGGAGCGCTTCGCCGTCGGCGTCCTGCCGGCGATCCTCATTGCTGGATGCCTTCGGCTGCGGGGGCTGCGGTTGCTGCTGTTGATCGCCTTGCTTGCCGCCGCGATTTCCGGTCTGCGCACGGCGCTGCGCCTGTTGCTGCGCGATCGCGATCTCGAGATTGCGCTTTGCCTGCGCGTCCCCGGGGCGCAGCTTGAGGCCCGCGGTGTAGTCGCGAATCGCGTGCTCATACTGCTTCGATGCGAGCGCGCCGTTACCGCGGTTGTAAAGCGCATCCGGTCGCAGCGCCGGATCCTTCAGTGCTTTCTCGAGCGCCGCGGCTCCCTCCGCGCGCTTTCCTGCCGCGATCTGGGATGTGCCGAGGTTGAAGGCGCTCTGGGGAGAGCGAACGGTCGATGCGGCGGTCGTGAAGGAGTCTGCCGCTTCGTTGTACTGCTTCCTCTCGAACTGCTCGACGCCACGACTCGTGGCTGCGTGCGAGTTCGTCTCTCTCTTCGCCTGCTGCCACATCGAGGAGAAGCTAACCGCCGCGAGAAGAATCGCCGCCGCTTTCATTCGGCACCTCGATTCAGAAACGAAGCAAAACAGAACGCCGCAAACGCGAGAGCAAGCGGAAATTGATAGCGGTCGATCGGCACGCGTACGTGACTCTCGCGCACGCGACCGGGGGCGGTGCGGACCATGAGGCTATCGAGGGCGTTCGCCGCGAAGGGATTCGTGTAGAGCGTTCCGCCGGTGGCCTTCGTCACGCGCTCCATCACCGCGGTCTCGGCGTACGTCGTGACCGAGCGTCCGGACTCTTCGCGGAGGATTCCGCCAGCGGTCGGAATCGGACTCCCGTTCGCGCTGCCGATCACGATCGCAGAGATGCGGATTCCGCGCGATCGCGCGCGCGTCAGCGTCTCGGTGAGACGTCCCGCCCCCTGCTCCTCCCCGTCGGTGATGATCACGACGTCGGCCTTCGCGGTTGCATCGACCTCGGCGATGCGAATCGCTTTTACGATCGCCGCGGAAAAATCGGATCCCGGGTCGCCGACTTCGCCCGGCTGCAGCGTATCGATCAACGCCGCGACCGCTGCGGTGTCGTTCGTCAGCGGCGACACAACCTCGGCCGATCCCTCGAACGCGATCAGAGCGACACGGCCGCCATGAGCATCGACAAGCCGCGTCGCGATCGCTTTCGCAGCCGCGAGACGCGAGGTTCCGACGTCGTCTGCCGCCATGCTGTTCGAGACGTCGATCGCGAAGACACGATTCGACTCGCGGCCGGTCACAGGGACCAGCGTGAACCCGGAGTATGGTCCGGCGATCGCGAGGGCGGAGGCCGCGATTGCGATCGAGAGCATCCACGGGCGAATCGCGCGCGCCGGACTCGCGACGCCACGCAGGCGCTCCGACACGAAGCGCCGCGCCAGCCGCAGACGACTGCGCTCGCGCACGAGAAGAAACGTTGCGATCAGAGGAACGGCTGCGAGCAGCCAGAGCCACATCGGCGCACGGAACGTCATGCCGGTACCTTCTGCCAGAGCGTCTCGCCGGTCGCGAGTGCGAGTGCCAGCAGCACGAGCGCCGCGATGAGCGGCAGCGCGTAGAGCTCGTCTACGATGTCGGTCTTCGGCGCGGTCAGCCGCGACTTCTCGAGCCGGTCGATGCGATCGAGGACACTGGCCATCGCGCGCGGGTCGGTCGCGCGAAAAAACTCGCCGCCCGTCGATTCGGAGATCGCGGAGAGCGTCTTCTCGTCGATCTCGCCGCGGATCGTCTGGTAGATCGTCTCGATCTCACCGGTGAACGGATTCTGGCGTTTCACCGGCAGCGGCACGGGACCTTCGCTCCCGACGCCGACCGAGTAGATCTTGATCCTCTCCTTCGCGGCGAGCGAGGCAGCGACGAGAGGATCGATCGAACCGGCATTGCTCACACCGTCGGTTACGAGAATCACGACGCGGCTGCGGCTCTTCGATGTCCGCAGCCGGTTGACCGCCGTCGCAATCGCATGACCGATCGCCGTGCCGTTCCCGTTCTCGCCGATGACCGCTGTGTCGAGAATCGTCCGCGCGATCTCGCGGTCGAATGTGATTGGCACACGCGTCACCGCGCGCACGCCGAACGTGATGATGCCGATGCGGTCGTTCACGCGCCCGTCAATGAAGTCGCCGATGAGCGCCTTCGCGACCGTGAAGCGGTTGCGCGGCCGGAAGTCTTCCGCCGCCATGCTTCCCGACGAGTCGAGCGCGATCGCGATGTCGATACCGAAACGGTCGCTCGCGGCAGCCCGCAGCACGCGCTGCGGTCGTGCGAGCGCGATGACAAGCAGGACGAGCGCGGCGATCTCCAGAACGAACGGGATTCCAGCGAACGACGCGCGGAACGTCGTCCGGGGCGAGACGAGCGAGAGCGAGGAGAAGCGGAACGCTCCGACGCGCGCGCGGCGATCGCGGATCACGAGCCACACACGGGCCACGACAGGTACCAGGAACAGGAGGAACCACGGCGACCCGAGCCGGATCACGCCGCCACCTGCTCTTCGTGAATCAGTCCCAGCGCGGCGTTCGCGATCGACTCGAAGTCCAGCGGCGCAGCGCCCCACGGCGAGAACTTCTCCAGATCTCCCTGAGTGAGAATCGTCACGATGCTCTGAGTTTGTGTGGCCGCTGGAGCCTCGCTCACCGCGGTTGCTGCACCATATCCGAGCCGCGCGAGCAACTCCGTCGTCGTCAGCTCAACCCCAAGCTCGGAATCGAGTGACGCGAGATAGATCCTCGTCTCGTCCGCGAGCGTCGCCCATCGATGCGGTGCGCGCGAGTTCCGCCGCAACTGATCGATCGCGGTTCGATATCGCTGCGCCGGCGCAACGATCGGCACGACGACGGCCGGCTTCGCGGCGCGCCGCGCGAGCCACCACACCCCCGCCCACGCGATCGCCGCGATTCCCGATGCGATCCCGATCGCAATGAATGGCGCGCGGGGCAAAGGAGGAACGGCCGGCGGCACGAGCGGCGCCGGCTCGAGCGCATCGTTCTGCTTCAGCACCGAGCGCATCGGTACCGTCATGTTGCGGAAGCGGACCTTGCCGGCGACGCCCGAAATCGAGAAAGGCTCAGGCCGGAACGTCCGGATCACGGCGACGTTGCCACGCTGCGAGACAATTTCGTACGACTCCGACGCATCGAGCATGACCGGCGCGGGAAACGTGACCGTGATCGGATCGCCGACGGTCGGGACGGCCGGCTGCAACGTCGCGGTGAGCGCGAGGAGAAAGAGGATCATGTCGTCCGGAAGATCCGCTGCCGAAAGAAGCGAAGGAGATCGCGGTCGTACGGAACCGCTGTGGACACAGACATCCAATCGACGCCGCTCGCGCGAAACCGCCGCTCCATCTGCGTACGGCGCTGCGCGGCGATGCGGGCGACATCGCTCTTTTTCGCGTCGATCCACCTGGCGGCACCGCTCTCGGCGTCGACGACACGAATCAATCCGCTCTCGGGGAATCGCTCCTCCCGCGGGTCGGTGATGTCGATTGCGATCACGTCGTGCTTGCGATTCAGACGATTGAGCGGACGCTCGAAGTTGAGGTCGAGAAAATCGGAAATGAGAATCACGACAGCCCGCTTCGCGCTGATTCGCTCGAGAAACCGAGATGCCGATTCGAGATCGGTCCTGTCGCCCCCGCCCGGATTCCTCGCCGTCTCCGCGACTCGGAACGCCGGCTCCGCGGCCGCGCGGACGATCACCTGCGCGTGCGGGCGTCCACGGCGCGGCGCGATGTACTTGTGGACGCGATCCGAGAAGAGCAGCAGCCCGACGCGATCGGCATTCTCGACCGCTGAGAACGCGAAGACCGACGCGAGCTCCGCCGCGATGTCCGACTTGCGCCAGTCGACCGACCCGAACGACATCGAGCCGGAGATGTCGACGGCAATCAGAATCGTCAGATCACGCTCCTCGACGAACTGCTTCACGTGCGGGGTGCCGCTGCGCGCGGTCACGTTCCAGTCGATCGTCCTGATGTCGTCGCCCGGCTGGTACTCTCGTACCTGCGAGAACTCGATGCCGCGCCCGTGAAACGCGGAGTGATAGTCGCCCGCAAATCCGGCGCGGATCAGACGCGCGCTCGCGATCTCGAGGTCGCGCACGCGGCGGACGAGCGGAGAACGCGTGTCTGGCTTACGCCTACGGAACAGGGACAGCATTGAGGATCTGGTCGATGATTCGGTCCGAGCTCATTCCCTCCGCCGCGGCCTCGTAGCTGAGCACGAGGCGGTGGCGGAGGACATCATGCGCCACAGCTTTCACATCTTCGGGCACGACAAACGCGCGCCCATGAAGGAAGGCGTGACCCTTCGCGACGTGCGCGAGCGCGAGCGTCGCACGTGGCGACGCGCCGAACGATACGTACGGCGCGAGTGAGGACAGCTTGAACTCCGCAGGACGCCGCGTCGCATTCACGAGCTGCACGGCGTAACGGCTGATCTTCTCGTCGAGGTGCACGCTCGCCGCGAGCTGCGCGAGCTGCTCGACTTCCTCGAGGTTCATGACACGCCGTACTGCGATGTCGTCAGCCGTCGGATCGAGATAGCGCCCGAGGATCCGCAGCTCTTCGTCGGCAGAGGGATAGTCGACGCGGAGTTTCATCACGAAGCGATCGACCTGCGCTTCGGGGAGCGTGTACGTCCCCTCGTGCTCGATCGGATTCTGCGTTGCGATGACGACAAACGGCTCGGGCAGCCTGTACGACGTGTCGCCGATCGTCACCTGCCGCTCCTGCATCGCTTCGAGCAGCGCGCTCTGCACCTTTGCCGGCGCACGGTTCACTTCATCCGCCAGCACGAGGTTCGCGAAGACGGGCCCGAGGCGCGGATTGAACGTGCGGCCGGCAGGATCGAAAATGAGAGTGCCGGTGATGTCGGCAGGGAGAAGATCAGGAGTGAACTGAATCCGCTTGAACGAGGCGTCGAGCGAGGAAGCCATCGTCTTGACGAGCAACGTCTTCGCAAGGCCCGGAAGACCTTCGATGAGAACGTGTCCGCGGATGAGAAGCGCAACGATCAGCCGGTCGATGATCGCCTGCTGACCGACGACGACGCGGCCGACCTCGGCGCGCAGTCTTGCAATCGTTTCATGCGCCGCGGTGATCTTCGAGTTCGTGGCAGCCTGGTCGAGCGGCATGGATTGGGAATGTAACATGACGGCGAGGCGCGAGCAGTCACATGGCGAAACCGAAGAAGAAGTGGGGCCAGAACTTTCTCCGCAACCGCGGGGCGGTCGAGAAGATCGTCGCGGCGGTCGAACCGCAGGATGACGAGGTTCTCCTCGAGGTCGGTCCCGGCGAAGGGGTCCTGACCGACAAACTGATCGACCTCGGCCGGCCGCTCATCGCCTACGAGATCGATCCCGTTCTCGCGGAACGGCTTCGCTTGCGCCTCGGCGCGCGCGCGGAAGTTAGGAATGAGGATGCCGTGGACGCGGCGCTCCCCGACTCGCCCTATCGCGCGGTCGGAAATCTTCCGTACAACGTCGGTACGCCGATTCTTCGACGCGTGATCGCTGATCCGAATTGTCGTCGCGCCGTTTTCATGCTGCAGAAGGAAGTCGCGGAGAGGCTCGTCGCGAATCCCGGCGACGAACAGTACGGATACTTGACGCTGTATCGCGAAATGTTCGCGAGCGCAAAGATTCTGATCTCGCTCGGGCCGAAATCGTTCTACCCCGCACCGAAAGTGCACAGCGCGGTCGTCGTCCTCGATCCGCGGCCGCCTTCTTACTCTTCGGATCGCGAAGGGCTGCTGTCGCTGATCAGCATCTCGTTCCGGATGCGAAGGAAAAAGCTCGTGAACAATCTCATCGGATGGCGCGAGCTCGATCGCGAAGGGGTGGTCCGTGCAATGGTCGCGGCGGGCATCAATCCCGATGCGAGGGCGGAAACGCTGGGGTTGCCGGAGTTCGACCGGATTCTCGTGGCCGTGACGGCGAGCAGGGGGGACGAAAAGCCGCCGGCTTCAGCCGGCGGCTTTTCGTTCCCCTTCACATCTTCGCGTACAACCTGAGCGGAGCCCGCCGCATGAATCCAATCGAGCGATACACGCCCTCACCCATCTCCGAGGACTGGAGGACCGCTTCGCGCGCACCGCGATCGAATGCGAATCGCAGCGCGGCCCGCGTGATCGCAGCGCCAATCCCACGGCCGCGCGCGGTGGACATCGTTGCCACGTGATAGATCCCCGCAAGCTCGCCCGCGAGCAGCACCGAGGTCGTCGCAACCGGGACGCGACCTTCATACGCAACGAAATGAAACCAGGGACCATCGAATCCCATGCGCTCGTACGCACCCGCCCAGATCGCAGCCTCGCCGGCCGGCCGTTCGAACGCCGACATGATGATCGCCGCCCACGAATCTAACTGCGCGGCGTCAGTGGCCGGCTCGATGCGAAGACCCGAAGGAATCGGCGCTTCCACGAACGTGTCGATCCCGAGCCACATCTCTCCGGCGTCGTAAACATGCTTGAAACCGTGCGTCTGCAGACGCGTTTCGAGATCGGCCGGCTCGTTCGACGGAAGCAGCCACCATCGGAAAGGATGCCCATCGAACAATGCGATGGTGCGCTGAATCGCAGCATCCGGATCCGCACCGAGACGCGTGATGGCGATGCCATTGAAAAACAGCACAGGCACATCAGTGCGTGTTCCGAAAACCTCACCGTCATCGATCAGCGACGCGCCCGGAAGCGCTGCGAAACTACGGAAGCACTCGCGGAAGATCGTCTCGATCAGAACAGCCATGCGTAACTCAGCTTCACGAAGACCGTGCGGTCGCTCTGAGTGAGATCGACTGCACCGATTCCTTCGTAATTGTCTGAGTATCCCGCAAGAAAGACCGTCTGCGCATCGATCCGGTATGAAAAGAGAAGTTGCGAGAGCGCTGTCCGGCTGTCCTCACCTTCGAATTCGAGTCCGCGATGCTGGAGGATCGCGCGCACGAACGTCCGCCGGTTGAAGTGATAGAGGAACCGCGCCTGCGGGATATCGACGGTGAAGACGCGGCCACCCCGCTCGCCGTCGAGCGTCTGCCGGACCCACGACACCTCGCCGCGCAGCCTTCGTCCGATGTTGAAGTTTGCCGAGGGATTGATCGTGACGAACGTCCCCTGCTGCGCATTGCTAAAGTCGATCGTTTCGCCCCAGTTCACGAACAGGCCGAGGGAGACGTCGCGCGAGGCCTGGATCGACGTGTCAATACTCTGGCGGAAGTTGTGATACGTGCGGCCCTCGAAGTACTCCTGATTCGGTGCGAGCAGAATCGATACGTTGCTCTGCCGCGGTCCCTGGTAGGTCGCATAGATGTCTGCGCCCCACTCGGTCCAGTCGCCGTCCAGCGCCAGCGTTGAATCGACACCGACGCCGAGGTAGAGGTTGCGAAACCAGCGGTTCTCGTCGCCGCGAATGCGGCGTTCCGCCTGGGCTTCGCCGGCGCGAACGCCGACCTGATTGAACAATCCGACATCCGCGCGGAATCCGGACGAGTACTCCTCGTAATCGCTCGACCAGCTCCAATCACGATCCGCATGCGAGTAACTGGCACGAAGCGCATGACCGTCGCCGGAGTCTCCGTCGTCGAACGGGTAGTCCGTTCGGGTGACTGCGGCCTGTACGCGGATCGAGTCCTGTTCCGACACGCGCAGAAACGTGTCTCCGGAAAGCACGGTGTTGCTGTAGCCGGGACCGGTACGCGACGACACGAGTCCGCCGGCGGTTCCCATCGACCCGACCTCTCCCCGATAGCGAAAGACGGCGCTCGTCGAATCTTCGTCGACGGAGACACGCCGCGACGATTCATCGGACGGCAGAATGAAGTTCGTGACGCGGTCGCGCGCGAACAGCAGACCGTAGGCATGTCCGCCGCTCTTGCCCGTCAACTTCAATCCTGCGAGCGGATCGCGGATCGTGCGCGTGTAGACGAGCGGCATCTGCGTCTCGAAGAAATCCGAGCCCTCGAGAAAGAAGGGGCGCTTCTCCGGAAACGAGAGCGCGAAGCGCGTGTTGACGTCGAGCTGCGCGGCATCCGCTTCGACCTGGGAGAAGTCAGGATTGAGCGTTGCCTGCAGCGAAGTACCGCTCGTGATTCCCCATCGCGCCGAGACGCCCGGCTCGATGTCATTCGCAGCGGTTTTGAATTCGCCGAGTACGTCGCGCTCCTGCCGAAGAGTTCCGGTGAGCGTCGGCGTGACCTCGAGGTTCCGGCCGCTGCTCGATGCGCGGAAGCCGGTTACATCAGCGAACTGGCAGATGAGGCAGTTGCGGTTCTGATCGGTGATCGTGGAGCGAAAGCGGTGCCGCACATCGCGCGGCCAGTCGCGCATGGCCTGGATGCCCCACGTCTGCGGCGCACCGTTGCTGGTCGGGATTCTCAGCTGTTGCAGCGGAATCGCCATCTCGACGATAAACCCTTCGGCAGTGATCCTTCCAGCCGAGTCCCAGATCGCATCCCAGCCGAAATCCTCCGAGCCCTCAACATCGCTATTGATCGCATCGGCCTGGACGCCAAGTGGATTAACGCGGAACTGATAGGCGCGGCGGTCATCGTTGTAGGGATCCAGCAGGATGCCGACGTTGTCATCCAGCAGAGCGGCGTCACGTTCTGCGTAGCGCGCACGGATCGCTTTCGAATTCGGATCGCTCGCGCGGAACGCGACGTACAGCCGGTCGTCGTCCCATGTGATCAACACGTCGGTCTTGACCGCCGCAGCGATGTTGTCTCCCGGAAACCACTCGTACGCGATCGGGATCGGCGTCGCGCCCTGCCACGACGACTCGTCGAGGACGCCGTCGATGCGGATCGGCGAAACTGACTTCCGGGCCTCCGCGGCGTGCAGCGAATCACACAGACACACTCCCAGAACAAACGCGGCCACAAGCCGCACGACATTCATCGATTTCGGTCTCAGTTCTTCGCGCCGGCGGCTTCAAGCATGCGGATGATTTCCGGGTCGCCGTTGCGGCGAGCGCGCTCGAGCGGGCTGCGCCAGTGGGCCGGCCGGTCGTAGTTACCGTCGACCCAGACGCGCAGGTTTACGTTCGCACCGCGGGAGATGAGCAGCCGCGCGACCTCAGCATGTCCCGCTTCTGCGGCATTGATCAGCGCGGTTTCATCACCAGGGACAATGTCATCGACGCGTGCTCTGGAGTCGAGCAGCAGACGCGCGACATCGAGATTCCCTACCTGTGACGCGGCGATCAGCGGATTGCCGTCACCGGGCGAGGGGACGTTCAGGTCCGCGCCGCGGCCGATCAAAAACTTCACCGTATCGATCTGTCCATATCGGGCGGCCACGAGAAGCGCAGTGCCGTCACCGTCGTAGGATCGATTGATGTCGAGCCCATCGTCGAGAAGTTTGCCTAGCAGCCTCACGTTCCCCTGCTCCGCCGCTTTGACGACCACTTCCGAATAGGCGTCCTCGTCTTCGCTGCCGCTTGGCACTCCGTCGGCAATCGCGACGCGTTGAGCGATCGTCGCGACCGCATTCTGGGCGACGAGCTTCACCGATCCGAATGAGAGGAGCACTGCCATCATCACCGCGACGGTGATGCTCGCGCCAATCCGGCCCTGTGGTCCGCGGACTTGCGTGGTATCGAGAATCGCGCGCACACGCTCGCCGAGCCGGGTTGGCGAAGCCATCGAGAGCGCCGGCACGTTTGTGCGGGCGCGCAGAGATTGCGCGAGCGTCAGCAGTTGCGACGCGTACGACGATGGCTCGAACAATCCGACGACCGAGTCATCACATGCGCGCTCGGCCTCCACGCAGAATCTGCGAAGTGCCATCCATGCGAGTGGGTGCGGCCAGTAGACGGCGGCGGCCGTTCGCGCGATGAGTTGCATCGCCCAGTCGTCTCGCCGCACATGCTCCAGTTCGTGGCGGATTGCCCGCTGCAATTCATCCGCATTCCAGTCCGGCGCCGTCGACGGAAGAATGATCGTCTGCCGGCCGAACCCGAACGTCATAGGCACGTCTACGTCATCCGAGAGCACGACGAACACCGCGCGGCGGATGCCGCTCGCATTCGCGATCCTGCCGGCCATGATGATGCCGTCGATCCAGACCGTGCCGCGATCGGACCATCGACGCAGCCGCCAGATTCCAGTGGCCAGTGAAAGAAGAAGCAGTCCCGCCACAGTCGCATAGCCGAACATCACTATTCGAAGAACATCGACCGGATTCTCACGCTCGACACTCGTCGACGGTACCGCGATGACAGGCGGCGCGGGCGATGCCGCGATCACGGCGGGTCTCACCGCCTCCGGCACGGGCACCTCAACCTTCGGCATCAGGACCGAGGAGAACGGAAGGAGCAGGAGGAGGATGAACATTGCGGAGAGCACAGCATGGCGCATCGACGCACGTGCGCGCTTCGCGAAGGCGACAACGATCAGCGCCACCGTCATTGCAATTGTTGCTTTCAACAAAAGTTCGGTCATGGTTTTCTCCTGGCCGCTTCGATTTCCTTGGCTAGTTGTTCAAGTTCGTCTTTCGACCACTTTTCGTCGTTGAGCAACGCGGTCATCGCCTGCCCGGGTGAGCCGTCGAAGAACGTGTGCACGAGTTTCCGGATCGCCGAGCGCCGCGCCGTCGATCGAGGGGTGGTCGGGGAGTAGACGTAACGGAGGCCTTTCTCCCTGTGGCGTACGGCCTCTTTCACTTCGAGTTTCGCGAGCATCGCTCTGACCGCCGAATAGCTGGGAGGGTCAGAGAGCCTCTCGCGGATCTCCTCCGCCGTTGCTTCATTTCCGAGGGCGAAGAGGACATCCATGATCTCGCGCTCGCGCCGTGACAGCTTTTCGTTCTTCATGCTAGGGACATAGCATCGTGCTACGAACGTAGCATGTCAAGCGGCTCGTTGGAAACGTTCGGTGACAGCGGGCTCGCAGCACCGCGTAGAATGGCGGATTCATGAACCTGCGACGGATCGTTGTTTTCGCTCTCCTCTCCATCGGTACCCTCTCCGCATTCGCCGGCAATTACCGGTGGACCGTCCCCGGTCCCGACGGCGGAGTAGTCACTGTCATCGCGTTCGATCCCGCCGACCCGTCGATCGTTCATGCAGCGTCCCCGAATGGCCTCTTTCGAAGCAGCGACGGCGGTCTGCATTGGACGGCCGCCCAACGTTTTCTCGGGATGGAGATCCAGGACATCGCGGTCTCGAAGAGCGATTCCAGCGTTGTCCTTGCGTCCACCGCCTATGGACTTTTCAAGAGCAGCGATCGCGGAGTCTCGTGGGCCATCGTTCACCCGTGGGCTTCGTTCGGCGTCGCCCTGGGAAGCACCTCTCAGGATGTCATCAGCTACTCCACTTCTGGACCGATGCGGTCAACCGACGGTGGCGTGACGTTCGCAGCCGCCGGAACCGGGCTTCCCGCTGGCAGCTACATCACCGAAATCGTTTTCGATCCTCAGGATTCGAACACGGCCTATCTCTCGCTCGGAAGCACCGGCGGCGTCTACAAAACGGTCGACGGCGGCGCTACCTGGAACGCTGCGAACAGTGGGCTGACCGGTGATTTCTTCTACTCGCTCGCAATCGACCCTTCGAACGGATCCACTCTCTACACCGGGTCCCGGGAGAAGATCTTCAAATCGACCGACGGCGGGACATCCTGGAGCGCGCTGTCGCTCCCTTTTGCGCCCTCGACTCCCGTTTACTCGCTCGCGATCAGCAACTCATCGCCGCCGACGCTCGTGGCAGGAACGAGCGAGGGGGCGTTCGTGACGACGAACGGCGGGGCGGCCTGGGCGAGCCCTGCCGCGCTGAGAGATCTCGTAATCGAGGTTGCGGTCGATCCGGTCAATCCAGCGAACATTCTCGCGATCGAAATGTACAGGCTTTACAGGAGCTCCGACGGCGGCGCGAATGCAATCGTCGCCGACTCTGGTTTGACGGCGCAGTATGTGTATTCGATCGTCCCCGATCGCTTCAACGAAGCGGTGGTCTACACAACGACGCCGTCAGGAGTTCTGAAGAGCGTGAACCGCGGCGTCACATGGACGAGCATTGGTTCAAGCGCGAATTTCCTGGACCTCGACGCCGATTCTTCCGCGCTGTACGCCACTCTGTTCGGAATCATTTCGAAGAGCGTCGACGGCGGCACTACCTGGACTGGGATCACGTCAGGTCTCCCGCCTGGGTCGGTGTCGGGTCTGGTCGCCGACCCGCAGGTTTCGGGCACCCTCTACCTCACGATGGGCAGCAAGCTCTATAAGAAAGTTGGCGATGATCCGTGGGTGAGCAGGAGCGAGGGTCTCCCTGTAGGGTTCCAAAGCTTTCTGGCCGTCGATCCGAGGCAGACCACCACGATCTACTTCGGCAACGAGGCAGGACTGTTCAAGAGCGTCGACGGAGCGGTGAGCTGGCTGCCGATCGGCCCCGCCGGTCAGATCGCAGCGGGAATCGCAGTCGACCCGCACGAGTCGAATCACCTGTTCGTATGGAACAACAACCGAACGTGGGAATCGAAAGACGGCGGAGCGACATGGACCGAGATGGTCGTGCCGTTCACCGGAGCACGTCTCGTCTTCGACCGCACCCGCCCGGGACGCGTGTTCGCGAGCGGCTACACCACCGTGCATCAGAGCGCTGACGGCGGGAAGACCTGGTTCCCGCTCAACGACGGCTTCGGAGTCGCTCACGGTGGCCTCTTTGCGATCTCAGCCGACGGCAACACCCTCTACTCCGGTGGAGAAAAGGGAGGCCTCTGGCAATACCACTTCGGTCGGAGGCGCGGGGCCTCACGCTAATGAAACGCGCTACCTGACGCCAAGCCCCACACTTCATTCTGCATTTTGCAGTTGAATCACTCGGCGCTGTGATCCCCTGGCTCGTACTTCCACTCCGTCTGATGCTTCGCCCCTTCGGCGAACTGCGGGTCGATGTACTCCTCGAATGCGATGTCGCGGTCGAGGACTCCGGTCTCGCGCATGAGGCGAACGATGAGCTCGAAATCGTGGCGTAGAGGAGTGAGCGGCTGATACATCACGCGGTCGAGCGGATTCGTCAGCGCCCAGCGGAGGAGTTTCGGGTTCTG
>JAENWF010000156.1 GCA_016650215.1 Thermoanaerobaculia bacterium | reverse complement strand
GACGGGGCGGGTGCAAAGGAACGGCGGGCGAGGGGCGCCCGCCGCCACACAAACTTTGGTCATGGCAGGATTCGTAAGCGACGTGGCGCCGGCTTCAGCCGGCGGTCTTTCGCCCTATGTTGGGGATTCTTCGCTTGATCGGAACGACTACCGGGCGTGTATGTACTCGTGCAATCCCGCGCGCCACGACTCAGGCTTGACCCCGGTGATCCGCTCGTAGCGTTCCGTCGATAGCACCGAGTACGCCGGACGTTTCGCAGGGCGTGGAAACTCGGCGGTCGTCACCGGAACAACCTCTGTTGAAGCCCCACTCTCCTCGACGATCGCTTTCGCCAGATCGAACCATGTGCACTCGCCTTCGTCGGCGTAGTGCACGATTCCGCGCGCGGCGGGATTGAGAGAGAGGCGTATCAGAGCGTTCGCAAGATGCGGCGTGTACGTCGGCCGCCCGCGTTGATCGTTCACGACGCGAAGCGGACTCGTGCCCTTGCGGACCTGATTTCTGATCGCTTCGACGAAATTGGGCCCGTGCGTGCCGAAGAGCCATGCGGTGCGCACGATCAGATGCTCCTTCGCGTGCGTGGCGGCGACTTCGCCGAGGAGCTTCGAGCGGCCGTAGGCGGAGAGCGGTCCGATTCGGTCGTTCACCTCGTACGGAGCGCGCTTCGATCCGTCGAAGACAAAGTCGGTGGAGATCTGAACGAGAAGCGCGCCGGCATCGTTCGCAGCTCGCGCGAGAAACTCCACGGCCGAGCCGTTGATCGCGTTCGCCAGGTGCTCGTTCGTCTCCGCGTCGTCGACTCTCGTGTAGGCGGCGCAGTTGACGATGACCGCCGGCTTCGCGTCGCGAACCGCGCTGCGAACGGTCTGCTCATCGGTGATGTCGAGATCATCTTTGCCGGGCGCGATTACCGTCTCGTTGCGATCGAGAAGCTCGTCGCGAACGTCGGTGCCGACCATCCCGGCACCGCCGGTAATCAACCAACGCGTCATTGAGGAAGGTGATCAGGAGAAGTTGCTACGCGTCGAGCGAAGACGTTTTCTTCTCGTCGACGTTCTTGTCGTTCTTGTTGCCTTTGCTGAGGCCGTCGCGGAAATTCGAGATGCCCTCGCCCAGGCCGCGGCCGAGCTGAGGCAGCTTGGTTGCGCCGAAAATGACGATCACGATGACCAGGATGACGAGCAGCTCACCCATTCCTAAACCGAACATGGAACCCTCCAGACCGTAGACAGCCTAACCGCTACAACCATTCTGGTGCTAAGTCATTCCTAGCGCCGAATCCGCGTGGGGACGTGTCACTCGTCACCCGAGAACTTGACATACTATCCGCGACTCGAAAACCACATGATTGACCTCACAGGATTGAACAAAGAGCAGCGCGAAGCTGTGACGCATGGCACCGGTCCTCTGCTGGTGCTCGCCGGAGCCGGATCGGGTAAAACGCGCGTGATCACTCACCGGATCGCCTGGCTCATCGGAGAGCTCGGCATACCCGCCTCGCGCATTCTGGCGGTCACTTTCACGAACAAAGCAGCCGGGGAGATGCTCAGCAGGGTCGAGTACCTCGTGCCGAACATCGGGGGCAAGCCGTGGATCGGCACGTTCCACTCGACCTCGCTTCGGATGCTTCGGCGCCACGCGGACCGCCTCGGGTTCACGAAGTCATTCGCCGTCTACGACACGGCAGACCAGCTCACGCTCATCCGCCGCTGCATGCGCGAGCTCAACATCAACGACGAGGCGTTTCCGCCGCGTGCGGTTCTTTCGCGGATCTCGAACGCAAAGAACGAATTGATCGGACCGGTCGAGTACGAAAAGACGAACCTCGATTTCTTCGGCGCGCGAGTCGCGGAGATCTATCGCATGTACCAGAAACGCCTTCGTGATTTCGACGCGATGGACTTCGACGATCTCATTGGCAAGTACGTGCAGCTCATCAACGAGAATGAAGACATCCGCAACGAGATTCACGCGCGCTTCCAGCACCTTCTGATCGACGAGTATCAGGACACGAATCGCGCGCAGTATCTGCTGATCCGCGCGCTCACCGGTCCGGAAGGGAACGTTGTGGCGGTCGGCGACGAAGACCAGTCGATCTACCGGTTCCGCGGTGCTGAC
Source organism: Thermoanaerobaculia bacterium (assembly GCA_016650215.1). Classification (GTDB taxonomy): domain Bacteria; phylum Acidobacteriota; class Thermoanaerobaculia; order Gp7-AA8; family Gp7-AA8; genus JAENWF01. Next base: position 1,596 of record JAENWF010000156.1, on the reverse strand, counting down.
ATCAACAACATCCTCAATTTCGAGCGCGACTTTCCTGGCGCGAAGATCATCAAGCTCGAACAGAACTACCGTTCGACCGGGAACATCCTCGATGCCGCCACCGGCGTCGTCTCGAACAACATCGCGCGCAAGGGCAAGAAGCTCTACACCGAGTCAGGCTCCGGCGAGCCGGTACGCGTCGTTACGACGAGCAACGACCGTGAAGAGGCGCAATTCGTGATCGACAAGATCACGTCGATGAACGCGCGTTACAAGCTCTCCGACTTCGCAGTCCTCTTCCGGATGAACGCGCAGTCGCGGCCGTTTGAAGAAGAACTGCTGCGCGGCAACATCCCCTACTCGGTTGTCGGCGGCGTGAAGTTCTATGAGCGGGCTGAGATCAAGGACGTGCTCTCCTTCCTGCGGCTCACCGTGCGTCCGCACGACACGCCTTCGATCGAGCGGGTGATCAATGTTCCCTCGCGGGGCATTGGCGACACGACGGTCAACACTCTGTCGGAGAAGGCGAATGAAGCGGGCGTCTCGCTCTGGACGATCATCGAGGGCGATCTCTCGTTTCTCGCTCCGCGCGCGGCAAAGGCAGTGCGCGAGTTCCGCGAGATCGCACACGACCTCCAGCGCTCGGCAAACAATCCGATCCCGGAGCTCTACGATTACCTGCTGCTGCGCACCGGGTACCGCCGCATGCTTTCGGAGTCGCGTGACATTCAGGACGAGTCGCGGCTTCAGAACATCGACGAGCTGCTCAACTCCGCGCGCGAGTTCACCGAAGCGAATCCGTCAGCCACGCTCGGGGACTACCTCGACTCGCTGACGCTGATGTCGGATCTCGACCGCTACGAGTCGCAGAAGGGCGTGACGCTGATGACGCTGCACGCGGCGAAGGGCCTCGAATTCAAAGTCGTGTTCCTCACGGGGATGGAGGAAGGGGTTCTTCCGCACTCGCAGTCGCTCGAGGCGAACGACGATCTCGAAGAGGAGCGGCGTCTCTGCTACGTCGGCATGACGCGTGCGCGCGAGCAGCTCTACTGCATCCACGCGCTCGAGCGGCGTCTGCACGGAAAGTTCCGCGAGCAGAGTCCGTCGTCGTTTCTATCCGAGATTCCGGAGGAAGCACGCGAGGAAGTGCGTCTCGCGAGCACGCGCTACGCGCCGGCGCAGCAGAACTGGCGCGATCAGCCGATGCGGCCGCGCACCTGGCAGCAGCCGTCCTCGCCCCCGCGTGCAGTTAGTTACGACGCACCTCCGCCGCCGAAGCCAAAAACTGACCCGACGACCTCGGTCTTCTCATTCTTCAAGGACTCGCCGGTGCAGTTCGATCCTTCAGCGATCAAGCCCGCCGCGGCGAAACAGGAAACCCGCACCGATCTGAAGCGTGGCCAGCGCGTCCTCCACGAGCAGTTCGGCGAGGGAACGATTCTGACGATGGAAGGGTCAGGTCCCGACGCGAAGCTCACCGTCTACTTCCAGCGAGCCGGCTCAAAGAAGTTCATCGCCAAGTACGCGAAACTGACGCGGTTGTGACATGAGAGTCGGCTAGAGGATGTGAGTTCACGCGGCCTCTGTGTGGCGCCGCCGACCCGCGGCGGCGCTCTG
>JAENWF010000155.1 GCA_016650215.1 Thermoanaerobaculia bacterium | reverse complement strand
TTCTGTGTGGCGCCGCCGACCCGCGGCGGCGCTCTCTGAGTCATTGGCGATCCATGCTCCCGACCGCCGCAGAGCGCCGCCGCGGGTCGACGGCGCCACACAGAGGCCGGCTGGCTCTTCGCCTTGTTCACGGAGAAAAATAGCGCGCGAGTGCGAACTCGAGATCCTCGTGTCTCGTCGGCTTCGAGAGATAGTCATCCATCCCGGCTGCCAGACATTTCTCGCGATCGCCTTCCAGCGCGTTGGCAGTCATCGCGATGATGCGGCGCGGAGGCCGTGATGTCTCTCGCTCGCGGCGGCGGATCTCGATGCTCGCCTGGTAGCCGTCCACGATCGGCATCTGGCAGTCCATCAGGATGATCCGATAGTCGTTCTTCTGAATGGCATCGAGGACCTCGCGGCCGTTCGGCACTGAGTCGGCTTCGTAGCCAAGTTTCTGAAGCTGGCTCAGGGTCAGCTTCGCGTTGAGGAAGTTGTCTTCTGCGAGTAGCACACGGACGCTGCGCCGCATCTCGGACGAGACGAACTTCGGAATCACTTTCGAGGGAGGTGCGATCGCGGCACGCGCGAGCGGAATCGCGTCGTGGGCAAGCGAGACCGCAAGTGCATCGAACAGCTCGCCCTGGCCCAGCGGCTTGACCGCGAAGGCATTGATCCCCGCCGCCCGCATCGTCTCGCGATTCACGTCGCCCTTCCGCGCCGCGAGATGCACGAGCCCCGTCGCGCCGATCCGCTCATCGTTCCGCACTTCTTTCGCGAAGGCGATCGGGTCGAGCTCGGCGGTCCTGTCGAAGATCACGACGCGAATCGGGTCGCTCCCCGCCTGAGAGCGCAGCATCCGAAGCGCATCGGCTCCCGTCCCAGCTTCATCGACGCGCATCTCCCAGCTCTGCTCGAGATAGTGACGGATGATCTTGCGGCTCGTCGGCAGTGAGTCGACCAGAAGCACGCGCTTCCCCTTGAACTCGAGGTCCGACGACGCGATCGGTTTCCGCGCCTGACCCTGTTTCGGAAACGGAATGGAAAACCAGAACGTCGATCCCTTTCCAGGCTTGCTCTCGACATCGATCAGCCCTCCAAGGGTCTCGACCAGATGCCGCGCTGTTGCGAGGCCGAGACCTGTGCCCTGGTAGCGGCGCGTGCTCGATGAGTCGAGTTGCGAGAATCTTTCGAACAGCATTAGCCGGTCTTCCTGCGAGATGCCGGTGCCGGTGTCGCGCACTTCGAAGAGAACGACACGATGCGTCTCGGTCTCGGTTTGCTGGGCGACGCTCAAGACTACTCGTCCCTTCTCGGTGAACTTGATCGCGTTCTCCATCAGGTTCGTCAGCACCTGCCGGAGCTTCGACTGGTTGCCGCGCAGAATCGCCGGGAGACCTTCATCCCAGTCGAATGAGACGTCGACGTCTTTACCGAGTGCCGCGACCTTCATGACTTCGTCGATGCGCTGGACCATCCGGTAGAGATCGAAGTCGACGTTTGACGATCCAAGGCCCGTCGCCTCGACGTTCGAAACGTAGAGAATGTTGTTGACGATCGTCAGTAGCTGATCGGCGCTCGCTCGCGCCTGGACTGCGAAGTCGCGCTGCTCTTCGCTGAGCTTGGTCGCGAGCAGGAGGTCGACCATCCCGACAATTCCGTTCATCGGCGTGCGAATCTCGTGGCTGACGTTCGCGAGGAAATGCGTCTTGACACGGGCGGCGTCGAGCGCGGCGTCGCGTGCGTTGCCGAGCTCCGCCTCGAACTCCTTCCGCTCGCTGATGTCGCGGAAAATCACACGCGCCAGCACGGCCTTGCCGTCGATGACACGCGGCCGCAGCGAGCCCTCGACCGTGATGCGGCGGCCGCCCGGCGTGTTGAATACGGTCTCCAGAATGCGGGGCTCACCCGACTCGAAGACCTCGGTCAGCACGTTGCGGAACTCAGGGCGATGTTCGGGGTCGACTACGTTGATGAGCGGCTGCGACCGCAGCTCGCTCGACGAAAGACCGAGCGTGTTTCCTACCGCTTCGTTCGCGTGCAGCACCCGGCCGTTCGCGCCGATGCTCATGATCAGATCGTCGGTTTGCTCGAAGAACTCGCGGAACCGCTCGCTCAGCTCCTCGATCTCGCGCCGCATCTCGAGCTCGCGCGCGATCCTCCGGGCCAGCAGACGCAGCGTCACGATTTGCTCGTGCTCGAGCCCGCGCGGAATCCGGTCCATCACCGAAAGCGCGCCGACGAATTTCCCATCGTCGATGATCGGCATCCCGGCGTAGAAGCGAACGTGTGGTGCGCCGGTCACCAGCGGATGTCTGGCGAATCGCGGATCGCGCGTCGCGTCGCTCACGACGACCAGATCCTGCTCCGCGGAGATGAGGGCCGCAAACGAATGCGTCGATGGCACCGACGTCACATTCCAGCCCCGGGCCGACTGAATGCGCTCTCCTTCATCCGACACGAAACCGATGAATGCAACGGGAGCGTTCGTCGCGTCCGCGGCTTCGGCGACGATTCGGTCGAGCTCGGTCGATGCTGAAGCAGAACCCAACTGTCCTCCGGTCTTCCCTTGCGAATTGAGCGGCGAATCATAGCTCACCGCCATTCGAGCGGTCTCTCTCGAATCGTTTCGTGGTTCACTTTCTGCAAGCTTGGAGAACAACCGTTTTTCAAGGAGGAATCACGATGCAACGATTCATCGCAATCACTCTTCTGGTTCTGCTCGCCGCGCTTCCCACCGCCTGCAGCCGCGACACCGAGAGCACCGTCACGTCCGATACCCCCGCCATCGAAACGACCGCGATGGACACTTCTGCTACGACTACAGGTTCTACAGGTGGAAGCGTGAGCGCGATGTCAGCCCCCGATAAGGAATTCGTGATGAAAGCTGCCCAGGGCAGTCTGGCCGAAGTCTCCATGGGACAGTTGGCTGCGCAGAGGGCCGCGAGCGCCGCCGTGAAATCATTTGCACAGCGAATGGTCACCGATCACGGCGCGGCCAGTGGAGAGCTGACGCAGCTCATGACGCAAAAGGGTCTCGCGATGCCGGCGCAACCTGCAGCCGAGCACAGAAGCGCCGCCGATCATCTCTCGTCACTCAGCGGAGCGGAGTTCGACAAGGCCTACATGAAGCACATGGTCGAGGATCACGAGAATGATGTGAAGGCGTTCGACGAAGCGTCGCGCACCTCAACCGACTCTGACGTGAAGGCGTGGGCCGCCGGGAAACTCCCGGCTCTGCAGGATCACCTGAAGACCGCGAAGGACATCCAGCGCGGTCTGAAGTGAACGGCGTCATCTCACCCTGAGCTCGAGGTAATGCACCGAGGCGCCACGCAAGGCGTGATGAACTCAAAGGGAGACGGAAGACCGCCGGCTTGAGAGCCGGCGCCACATCCAGCATGGCTCGTGGCAGCATTCGCGAGTGATGTGGCGCCGGCTCTCAAGCCGGCGGCTCTTCGTTCCCCGTCTCAAATCGAAGGCAGGTCTATCGAACTTCGCAACCTTCTACACGCCGACCGAAATTTCCTTCTGCGACTTGAACTTTGCCGCGATGAAATCGCGGTTCATTCTTGCGATGAAGTCGATCGAGATGGCCTTCGGGCAGACCGCCTCACACTCGCCGAACATCGTGCAGCTTCCGAACATCTCTTCCATCACTTCAACCATCCTCACGACGCGCTCGTAGCGCTCCGGCTGTCCTTGCGGGAGCAGGCCGAGGTGCGAGACTTTTGCTGAAGTGAAGAGCTGCGCGGCGCCGTTCGGGCACTGAGCGACGCAGGCGCCGCACTGAATGCACGCGGCGGCGTCCATCGACAGCTCCTGCACCGGTTTCGGGATCGGGATCATGTTCGCTTCCGGCGCGCTGCCGGTGTTGACCGAAATGAATCCGCCTGCCTGGATGATGGTGTCGAGGCCTGAGCGGTCGACGATGAGGTCCTTGATGATCGGAAACGCGCGCGCGCGCCACGGCTCGACCCACACCTCGTCGCCCTCTTTGAAGTGGCGCATGTGCAACTGGCAGGTCGCCATCGCTTTGCCGCGCGACCCGTGGGCGACTCCGTTGATCATCATGCCGCACGAGCCGCAGATGCCTTCGCGGCAGTCGTGCTCGAAGTGGATCGACTCTTCACCCTTCTCGATGAGCGACTCGTTGACGACGTCGAGCATTTCGAGAAACGACGCATCGGGGCTGATGTTCTCGGCCTTGTAGGCGACGAAGCCTCCCTTGGCTTCGCGCGATTTCTGCCGCCATACGTGGATCGTGAGGTTCATCGATTCTCCCGTGCTCTCTACTTGTACGACCGCGTCGCGAGCTTCACTTCTTCGTACTCGAGCGGCTCCTTGTGCAGCCGCGGCTCGCTCTTCTCGCCGGTGAACTCCCACGCGGCGACATAGCGGAACTTGTCATCGTCGCGCTGCGCCTCGCCGTCCGCCGTCTGATACTCGGTGCGGAAGTGGCCGCCGGCCGATTCCTCGCGCTGCAGCGCGTCGAGGCACATCAGATCGGCCAGCTCGAAGAAGTCGGCGACACGTCCAGCTTTCTCGAGCGACTGATTCGGCTCTTCGCCTTCTCCGAGGACCTTGACCTCGCGCCAGTATTTCTCGCGAAGCTCGCGCACCATCGTGCGCGCTTTCCTGAGGCCTTCGGCGTCGCGCTCCATGCCGCAGTAGTCCCACATGATGCCGCCGAGCTCGCGGTGGAACGAATCGACCGTGCGCGTCCCCTTCGCGCCGAGGAGACGCGAGACACGGTCCTGCACTTCGGCAGTGGCCGCGGCGAATTCGGGACGTCCCGCGTCCACCTTCTTGCCGAACTGGCCGGCGAGGTAGTCGCCGATCGAAACCGGCAGGACGAAGTAGCCGTCGGCGAGCCCCTGCATCAGCGCGCTCGCGCCGAGGCGATTCGCGCCGTGATCGGAGAAATTCGCCTCGCCGATCACATAGAGGCCCGGAACGTTGCTCATCAGGTTGTAGTCGACCCAGAGACCGCCCATCGTGTAGTGCGGCGCCGGATAAATCCGCATCGGAATCTCGTACGGATCTTCGGCGGTGATGTCGTGGTACATCTCGAAGAGATTGCCGTAGCGCTCTTCGATCGTTGGGCGGCCGAGCCGGCTGATGGCGTCGGCGAAATCGAGATAGACGCCGCGTCCGCTCGCGCCAACACCGCGCCCCTCATCACAGACTTCCTTCGACGCGCGCGAGGCGATGTCTCGCGGTGCGAGATTGCCGAAGCTCGGGTACTTACGCTCGAGGAAGTAATCGCGCTCGCTCTCCGGAATCTGCTTTGGACCGCGCGTGTCGCCTTTCGACTTCGGAACCCAGATGCGTCCGTCGTTGCGGAGCGACTCCGACATGAGCGTCAGCTTCGACTGGAAGTCGCCGGACTGCGGGATGCAGGTCGGATGGATCTGCGTGTAGCAGGGGTTGGCGAACGTTGCGCCGCGGCGATGCGCGCGCCAGATTGCGGTCGTGTTCGAGGCCTTCGCGTTCGTCGACAGATAGAAGACGTTCGCGTAGCCGCCGGTGCCGAGGACGACCGCGTCGGCAGCGTGAGACTCCACGCGCCCCGTCGCGAGGTTGCGCGTGATGATGCCCTTCGCATGACCATCGACGACGACGAGATCGAGCATCTCGTGCCGCGGGTACATTTTCACGCTGCCGAGTGCGATCTGGCGCTCGAGCGCCTGGAACGCCCCGAGGAGGAGTTGCTGGCCTGTCTGCCCGCGCGCATAGAACGTGCGCGAGACCTGCACACCGCCGAAAGAGCGGTTATCGAGCGATCCGCCGTATTCACGAGCGAATGGCACGCCCTGCGCGACGGCCTGGTCGATGATGTCGACGCTCAGCTCCGCGAGTCGGTAGACGTTTGCCTCACGCGCGCGGTAGTCGCCGCCTTTGATCGTGTCGTAGAAGAGGCGGTAGATGCTGTCGCCGTCGTTGCGGTAATTCTTCGCCGCGTTGATGCCGCCCTGCGCAGCGATCGAGTGCGCGCGCCGCGGCGAGTCGTGGTAGACGAAGCACTTGACGTTGTAGCCGAGCTCTCCGAGCGTAGCCGCCGCGGCGCCACCCGCGAGTCCGGCACCAACGACAATGATGTCGTACTTGCGCTTGTTGGACGGATTGACGAGCTTGTAGCTCGCTTTCGCCTTCTCCCATTTGTTCGCGAGCGGTCCCGGCGGAGTTTTCGAGTTCAGTTCCATTTGATCCCTACCTCACGATCCCGGTCAGCACGGCTAGCGGAAAAGAAATGTTCGCGGCCGTGATGATGATCGCGAACGCGGTCGCGAAGTTGCGGCGCCACGGATTGAAGCGGGCGTGAGTCAGGCCGAGCGAGTTGAACATGCTCCAGAGGCCGTGAAATAGGTGAAAGCCGAGCGCCAGATTCGCGATGATGTAGAACGCGGCAACCCACCAGACCTGAAATCCGCTGACCACGTTGTGATACGGATCGTTCTCGATGAAGTCGCGGTGCGCCTGCCCTGTCGTCAGATGCAGCAGGTGATAGATGACGAAGAGCAGAATGATCACGCCGCCCCATCGCATCGTCCGCGCGGCGTACGTTGCGGCGAGATAGTCGCGATCGCGATAGCCGACCGGCCTCGCCTTCCGGTTCACGATCGTCAACGCGACTGCCGAGTGGATATGGAATACCACGCAGACCAGCAGCACGATGCGCGAGATCCAGAGCATTCCCTTGTTTGGGACAGCCGGCGAGCCCAGCGTCTGAAGCCAGTGCGCATACTCGTTCAGGTGCTCGGGCCCGAGGTACAGCTTCAGGTTCCCGACCATATGGAGAAAGATCCATCCGAAGAGGATCACGCCCGTCACCGCCATCACAGCTTTCTTGCCGATGGCGGATCGATAGAAGTTTCCAACCCAGGTCATGCGGAAATCACCTCGCGCAAGTCGCGGGTCATCATAGCCACTAGCGGCGAAGGGTCAAGGCACTCTTCACATTTGCGCGGATGCGGACGCCGCTCGCGGAAAGGTTCGTTCCGGCGAAGAAGTCGCGATAGCCTGGCGCGACGCGCGCGAGATAGTCGGTCGTTGCGACACGAACCGTCGCTCCTTTCTTCGCGGGACTCTCGGAAATGTAGGCCGCCGAATCACCGTCTCGCCCGCGGGCGTATGCGAGCAGGCGCGTGTAATTCTCCGCGGTGAGATCGGCGACGACGATCTCGTTGTCGTACGGCATCGCGGCGCGGAGCGTCTCGAGATCGAGCGGCCCTTCCGGCAGTTCGCCGCGAAAGCTGCTGGCGGTCGAGAGCGCGGCATCTGCGCCGGCCGCCTCACGCATGATGCCGACGGTGAAGTTACCGAGATCGGAGACGCTCATCGGTTTGGCGAGCGTCGCGAATGGGCGGAAAAGATCGGTGTAGGCGGGATCTCGCTCGAGATCGCGCCGCATCTTCGCGACCCGCTTCTCGACCATTCGATCGACCGGCATCGCGCTGTCAACCGGTACGAGTGAGCCGGTGACACTCTGCAATCCGTCATTTCCAAACGTCATCTCGACCCGGCTGATGTACGTCATGTACTGGAACGGCGAGATGAACCAGGTGGTCGTCCCTTCGATCCGCTTCAGTTCCTGCTTTAGATGGCTGTGAGTGCCGAAGATCACATCGATGCCTGCCACAGCTCGCACAAGCTCATCGTCCGCGGCCGCGTGCTCGTGTCCAATCATCACGACCGCATCGACGTGCTCTTTTCCACGAAGCATTCTGACGACAGAGCGTGCCGCCTCGATTCGATCGCGAAATCGAAGCTCCGGACCGTTCACAAGCGCCGGAAAATCGGGCCCCGCCAAGGCGAAGACGCCTATGCGCTTTCCCCTTGCGACCAGGACCGCATAAGGCGGAAATCCGTGAGCGTTCGCGCTGAGTATCGGATAGCGAACCGCCGACTTGCAGCGCGTAAAAGCCTCGAAGCCGTAGTCGGCGTCGTGATTGCCGAACGCCATCGCATCGATGACACCGTTCAGCCACGGCCATTCCGCGCAGCCATACTTATCCGACCACGCCGGCGCGCCTTTGTTCATCATGTCTCCACCGCTGAAGACAAGCGCTCCCTGCTTCTTCTGACGCTTCAGATATCCGATTGTCCGTGCAATGCCACCCTGCTGTTCTTTCCCCTCGGAGTAGAACGGAAGGGCATGCGAGTGATAGTCGGAGAAGTGCAGCAGCGTCACAGTCGTGCTGGCTGTTGCCGCTTCAGCGAGAATGAATAGAAGAGTGAATGCGATCGCGCGCACGGGCGCAGTTTAACCGCAGCGGAGCGATTCGCCCCGTGTCATCCTGAGCGCGGGAATGGCCGCGCGCGCCATGCGAGAGGTGATGAACCTGGAGGGGACGGAAAGCCGCCGGCTGAAGCCGGCGCCACGTCATGCACGGCTTGTGGCAACATCCATAAGCGAC
>JAENWF010000154.1 GCA_016650215.1 Thermoanaerobaculia bacterium | reverse complement strand
CTTCAGCCGGCGGCTTTTCGGTCTCTTGGTTTTCGAAACCGGTTATCGCACCGCGGCGAATATCGTGAGGTCGTCGTCGCGACGGCGCACGGTGTGCGAGTCGAACGCGGTCGCCAGGCGGGTGATGGTTTCGCGTGCGCGACCGGGACGTGATGCGATCTCGACCACACGATCCAGGCCGAATTCTTCACCGTCGGGTGAGCGCCCTTCGACGAGACCGTCGCTGAAGAGAACGAGCTTGTCGCCTTTCCGGAGATTCGCCCGGACCGACGTCCATGTGCCGGCAATGAGGCCCGCGACCGGCCCGGTCGATCCGATCTGCTCGACAGTCCCCGCGGAGCGTGCGATGAGCGCCGGACAATGCCCGCCGTTCGCGATCCTGAGCGTGCCATCGTCGTGCAGGTGACCGATGATGACGGTCGCGAACCGATTGGACGGGAGCAGTGGCCGCAGAAACTCGTGGAGCCGGGTCACCGTCGCCGCCGGATCGCATTCGGTGCGGGCGCACGAGGTGATGCGCCGCTCGAGCTCTTCCTGAATCATCGCCATCACGACGGCCGCATTGATCCCCTTCCCGGCGACATCACCGAGCGCGAACCAGAGGCGGGTGCCTTGCCGGTGGGTGAAGTAGAAATCACCGGTGAACCCCCGCGCCGGACGTGAAATGGCGTGAACATCGAGGATCGGGGAGCGCGCTTCCGCCGTTCTCGCGAACAGCGGTAGTTGTGAGACCGCGGGAATCACGCCGCGGCCGGCTGGCATCTCAGACATGGCCTGAACCCTTTCTTCTCCGCATCTCCCGCGTTGTGAAACGCGACCTTGTTCTCTTCGCGAATGCGACGCGCATCGCGGCACGTCGGGAAGCAGAAGATGCTGGTGTTCTTCGATCCGACGAAGCGGATTCTCTTCTTCGCGAGCGCGTCGAGCTCGTCGATCGCGACCCCCTCTTTTTTCAGCAGCTCGCGTTTTTCCGGCGATCCGAACGCGTAGCTACCGATGCCGCCGCTCGTCGGAACCACGCGATGGCAGGGGACGACGAAAGGGACGACGTTGCGCGCGCAGATATTGCCAACCGCGCGCACGGCATTTGGTCTGCCGGCCTGGCGCGCGACCCAGGCATACGAGCGGACTTCGCCTTTGGGAATCCTTGTGAGGATCTCGAGCACACTCCGCTCGAACTCGGTGACGTCATCGAGATCGACCGACGGTTTGTCGACCCCTTCTCCCGAGATCGCAGACTCGACCTGGCGTCGCAGCTTTGCGGGGAGCTCCCCCTCGACGAGATCGCGGGCGAAACGCTGCGCATGCAGACTGCGGAACTCGTCAGCGGTCGAGCCGAGGTGGATCATCCGAAGACCACGATCGCTGAAGGCGACGCGGATGACACGCGATCCGACCACCACCGTGTCAGTGCGGTCGGCGCACTCGTTCGTGACCGCGCTCCTGCACGAGCGCGGAGGAGCAACTGCGAGCGACTTCACTGCGCGAGCCAGTTCCGCGACATCCGAAAGCGACTCATCGCAGGTCGAGCACGTCTTCAGATGTTCGTGGACGACTCCGCGCTCCTCGGCCGGCAACTCACCAGTCCGCAGAGCATCAATTCTCGTCAAAGCCGATCTACACCGCATATGCGACTCCCTTCTTCTCGAGCGCTTCCCGCAGCAGCTTGAGGGAGCGGAACACCTTTCCTCGCAACGACGCTTCGGACCCGCCGATCGTCTTCACGATCTCGCCGTACGACATTTCTTCCATGAAGCGGAGAACGATCAGCTCGCGCGCTTCGACCGGCAAAAGCGCGATCGAAGCGCGAAGCAGCTCGAACTCTTCCCGACGTTCCAGGTCGTTGGCCTGCGCCTTCACGAAGGGACCAATCCGGTTGTCGTCGAAGCTCTCGAGCGGTTGCTCGAGCTGATGACTCTTGCCGCGCCGCTTGTTGAGCGAGAGATTGCGCGCGGTCTTGAACAGCCACGGCCTGAGCGCCAGCGCGGCGCATCGCGCCTCGTCGTATTGCCGGGTGAGCGCCCGATGCGCGCGGAGCATCGTGTCCTGAACGACTTCCTGCGCGTCGAAGGCGTTCTGCAGGATGCCGTGCGCGTAGCCGAACAGCGGTCCCTCAAAGCGGTCGATCAGGCGCTCGAACGCGCCAGACTCCAGCCGGTGGACGGCGACTGCCAGGTTCTCTTCAGGCAGCTCCATGGGGAGGGCGGCTTCTCCGCCGGTCCAGGAGTTCTTCATGAAGGCTAGAACACGGGGAGCGGCTGGTTCGTTCGCGAAAAATAAGGGAGGAGGGCGACAGGCCCTCCTCCCTCGGGAGGTGCTACTTCTTGCGCGTGTAGTGCAACTCCATGTTCTTGTACATCTTGCCGTCGGGTCCCGGACCCCACATTTCCATGATGTGGTGATCCTTGTCGACGACCGTGATCTTTTCTTCGATCGCGGCGGCCTTGCCGGTCATCGGATCGAACATCGTCGACGTGAAGTTCCAGGTCTTCGCATCGGATGCAGTGCCGGTCGAGATCATCGCCCCGGTGCTCATGTTGTCCATCCAGGTGCCCATGTACTTCTTCTGGACGTTGTCATAGCCGGTGTAGCCGATACCTTCGAACGGCATCCCCATGAACTCACCGGTGAATCGCTGTTCGATCCAGCGGCCGCCGAGAACCCACTTGTTCTCGGAGACTCCGGCGGACTCCATCGGTGGAGCGCCGGGGGACATCCACGATTTCACTTTCGTGTCCCAGGTGCCGGTCATACCGTCGAGTGCCTTGTGCGCTGCGCCCGGCGTCATCGACTTCGCCCAGGCCTCCATCATCGCTTTCTCATCGGCACTCATTTCCTTCTTGCCGTGATCGTGCTGCGCCGACGCAACTGCGGTCACGAACATCAGGGCCATAGTCAGGACGAACCAGGGGCGATGTTTCATCGTTTCCTCCAAGATTTGTTTTCGCGGGAATTCTATCGCTTTGAGGCAGGGTCGGTGGTCGAGCGTCGAGGGTCGCGCGAAGGTGGCTCGTTGGTCTCGGACTCTGGACTCCGACCATCCACGGTACGTAGATTCCGCTCGACGTATTCAGCCTCCCACGCCTTGCTGATGACGCACGAGTTGATGCCGCCGATTCCCATGCTGAGCTTGCCGGTGTAGCCGCTCGGGACCTCGCGGCCCTGCTCATGGACGAGTTGGGGTCCCTGGATTTTCACGTCGGCGTGAAGCTCGCCCTCGGTGAGCGAAACGGGAAAGAGAGTTCCCTTCACCATCCCGAGGTGTTGCGCAGTGAGCTCCCATCCGCCGCCGACCGACATCCCGTGGCCGAACGTTCCTTTGCGTGCGGTGAAGATGACGTCAGGGTGCAGCATCTCGAGCGAGTGCTCGATCTCTGTGGCATCACCGGGTGTTGCGGTCGCGTGCATATCCCAAGTCGTAATGTCGGTCGCCTGCAGTTCCTCGAGAGCCGCCTTCATCGCGAGCTGCGGCCCGCCCTTCGACGGCGTGATGATGTGATGAGCATCTGACGAAGTCCCAACGCCGACGATCTCGAGTCCGACGGGGCGGAATCCCTGCCGCATCAGCGCATCGGCGTCGCCGACGATCCAGACGCACGACCCGCCGGCGACGTGAGTTCCTTTGAGCCCTGTCAGAGGGCGCGAGACGTCGGCGTCTGCAGAAAGGACGTTCGCGTTATAGAACGAGGAGATGATCGCGCCGTGCGGCGGAGGATCGGTCATGCCGACGACGGCCGCCGTCGCCTCGCCGAGATGAATCGCGTCGACCGCCATTTTCACCGCGACGCCAAACGACGCGCACGCGGCAACTGGCGCGAATGCCGGACCGGTGATTTTGCCGATCATCGAGATCTGCGCCGCCGGAATGTTTGAGATGTTCCACAGCAGGTTCGCTGACACGCTCGCCCACGGTTCCTCGGGGCATCCCCATTTCCTGTTGAGTGTCCGAATCCTGGTGAGCTTCTGCCGGATGCTCGAGAGCTTCGCGGAACCCGATGAGGGCGGGACCGGCTCTCCATGAATCGCGCGTGCCTCGGCCAGATACTGCAGCAGCGCTTCGCTCCGCGCAGCCCAGTACGTTTCCGATTCGTGTTTCGCCTCGATCCACTCCTCGGAGCCGAGATGCAACTCTCCCGGATCGCGCGGCGCGTCCGGATAGGGTGATCCTGCGCGATGGTCGCGCAGGGCGCTGCATCGTTCCGGCGCCGCCCAGAACTCGTTCCACTTCCGCAGTGCACGATCGTACCGGAGCGACTGCTCGTGCTGAATGGTGATCTCGCCCAGCCCGGTGCCGACGTACACGTGACATTTCGTTCCGAGCGACTGGAGGTACCCCTCGATGCCGCGATTCTGTTCGAGCGACTGAATGAATGCGCCGATGGCGAACTGCGCCATCGGGCCCATCTTCTCTTTGAGTTGCGAGAATTTTGCGGGAGGGAAGCGCTCTTCGAACCACGGCCGGTAGGTCTCGAAATCGAACGCGGGATATCCGACGAGGAAGTTCGACGGCCCATAGCCGCGGAATGGCTCGAGCCATGTTCCGGCGTGCTCCAGATTTCTCTCGAACAAGGCGATGTTCGGCGACTTTGGCGCGACCAGCCCCCACCCGAACACGCCGATCCTCTTGCGCTCTCCCATGGCGGCCGCATTGTAACGGGACTTGAAGGGTCATTCGAGCGCAGGCCGGGAATCGGGGTGGCCGAGCGTTCCTCCAGCGGATTCATAGACGCCGGGCGGCTCGGAAGGGCGAGCTGTCAGGAAACTTGCATCGTGTCGGGTCGTAACTTCCAGAGAGAGGTCACGCTTTGAATCCTAGAGCCATGCGTTACATTCTGATCGTCGTCGCGATGGCGGCGACACTCGTCTCATGCGCGAAACGCGAGCAGACCTCGCAGGGAACGGTGGAGACCGCGACGATCGCCCCTGCAGCGGCTCAGCCGGCCCCGACCGGCACCGACGCGATGACGCAAACGGTCGAGGTCG
>JAENWF010000153.1 GCA_016650215.1 Thermoanaerobaculia bacterium | reverse complement strand
TTCTGTGTGGCGTCGTCGCCCCGCGGCGGCGCTCTCTAGTCTCTGAACAAGAGTTTCTTCTTTCACCGAAAGAGCGCCGCCGCGGGGCGACGGTGCCACACAGAGGCACGGGCCCGAGTCAGTCTCACACCGCTGGTCTCACGTAAATCTCGCGCCCGATCTCGTCTTCGACGGCGATCGATGTGTGGCCGCAGGCGAACACAACGGACGGCTTCCGCTCGATGAGGCGCACGTTGCTGCCTGGGACGACACCGAACGCGGCGAGTTTGTTGAGCCGTGACACCGAACGCGGCGTGATGAAGACGACGTTGCCGCTCGCGCCGAGGGGGAGATCGACGAGGCGGGTGATCAGCGGCTCGATTTTCTTCGAGTAGATGGCGCAGCAGCTCCCGTTTGGAATCGGTTTGCCGTGCGGGCAGCTCGGCGGATGTCCGAGAAACGCGCAGACGCGATCGACGACGCGCTCGGCGAGCATGTGCTCGAACTCGCACGCCGACTGTTCGGCCTCATGCAGTTCGAGGTCGAGAACCTGCGTAAAGAGAATCTCCGCGAGACGGTGCCGCCTGACGATACCGCGCGCACGTTCTTCGCCGTCGGGCAGCAGCTCGACGGTCTCGCCCGAGCCGCGAATCATCTTCGAGCACACAAGCTCATCGATCGCCGCCGCTGCTCCGTTCAGTTGCAGATCGGTGACGATGACGCTCGTCTTTCCTTCCTCGCGCGCATACCAGAGGCGCTCGAGCACTTCATCGGTGACCGGGTGAATCATGTTTCCTCCATGGAGCCGTAAAGCGCCGCAGCATCGCGACGATCGAGCCCTCCTGCACGAATTCGTATCCGCAGCGCGGGCAGCGCACCATTGCGCAGTCGCCCGACATGGGACACGCCGAGTGGCACGTCGCGCCGAAGAAGTCGAGGCCGCAGAGCGGGCAGTCGTATTGATGTTCGTCGATCATGAAAGAGTGACCTTGAATGCCTTGAAGACCACATTCATCACCACGCCGATCCCGAAGGAATAGACGATGATGAATCCGGCAATCGCGAGACCCATCCGCGTTCCCCGCTCCTTGAGAATCACGAGCAGGTTCGCGATGCACGGGATGAAGAGCGTGATCACAGTCAGCGAGACTACGGTCTGCACCGCGTTGAGCTGTCCGGCGCGCTGCATCGCGAAGAGACCCGCGGCGCCGTAGTCGCGGCGAAGGAAGCCGATGAGGAACGCGTTCGATGCTTCCGCCGGCAGGCCGAGACCCGCGACGACGAGCGGCGACATGATTTGCTGAATGCGCGACAGCATCTGCGTCGCATCGAGCACGTAGAGCAGCAGCGTTCCGATGATGAAGAGCGGTACCGCTTCCTTCAGATACCACTCGGTGCGTGCGAGCACTTTGATGGTGATGTTCGAGAGCCTCGGGATGCGGATCGGCGGAATCTCGAGGATGAAATCGCCGGCCTCGCCGGGAACGACTTTCGCCGCAAGATAGCCGACCAGGAAGATCGTTCCGACGATCACGCTGAGCCAGATTGCGACCGCGGTAAACGAGAGCGGCCCGAGCATCGCCATGATGACGCCGAGCTGCGCGGAGCAGGGAACGCCGAGCGCGAGCAGAATCGTCACGATCGTCGCTTCCTTTTTCGTCTCGAGGATGCGCGTTGTGAGTGTCGCCATCGTGTCGCATCCGAGTCCGAGAACCATCGGCAGCACCGCCTTGCCGTTCAAGCCCATCTTGCGGAAGAGGCGGTTGAGCATCACCGCGAGGCGCGGGAGGTAGCCGGAGTCTTCGAGGACGCCGAAGAAGAAGAAGAAGGTGATGACGACCGGCAGGACGATCGCGATGGCGTACGTCAGCGCCATCGTAACGATGCCGTAGGGGCCGACGACGATGTCGTGAAAGAACTTTGCCACCTGCTGCGTGAATGTGAGGCCCGCTGCGCCGGTGTACGCCGCGCGGATGAGTTTTTCTTCGATTGCATGCTGGTGCGGGAAGCGCGCAAGAAAGTCGAGAAGCTGAATCGTCCAGACATTGACGTGCTGCTCGAAGATTTTCGACTCGAGCAGGTCGACCATTTGGCCAGCGCCGAACTTTCCGACGAACCACCATGCAACGTAGAGCACGAAGGCGAGGACCGGGACGCCCCAGATCGGGTGCATGCTGATCCCGCCGAGCCAATCGCGGAAGTTGCTGCGGCTCGCGGCCTTTTGCGTCGACGCCTCGCCGAGAAGTTTGTCGACCGCTGCGACGCGCGCATTCGCGATGGCGACGCTGAGCGGGAGGCGAACCTTCCGTTGCACTTCCTGCCGGATCGCATCGAGGCGCGGCCGCTTTTCTTCGGCGATGAAGGGAGTGAGCGTCTCGTCACCCGCGAGAATCGCGAGTGCGAAGCCGCGCGTCAATTCCTCACCACGTGAGATCTCGGCGATGCCCTCTTCGATCGCTTCCGGGTACTGGGTCGTCACTCGCGCGAGCGCCGGCCGCACCGCTTCTCTCTTGAGCCGCTCGAGGTTCCAGCGGCGCAGCGCCGACGTCGCGACGACGGGAATGCCGAGCGTCTCGGAGAGCGCGGTCGCATCGACTTCGCTGTTGCGCTCACGAGCCTCGTCGCTCATGTTGAGGCAGAGCGTGAACGGTACGCCGTACTCGGCGATCTGAAGAGAGAGGAGTAGTGTGCGCCGGATGTTGCTCATGTCGCCGACCTGCACGACGTCCGCGCCGGGGGAGTTGAGCAGGATGTCGCGCGCGACGCGCTCGTCGTCCGACTGCGGAATCAATCCGTTCGTGCCGGGCGTGTCGACGACGAGCCGCTGCTCGCCGCCGATCGTCGCCTTCGCGCTCGTGATCTCGACAGTCGTGCCGGGATAGTTCGAGACCGTGACGTAGCGCTTGGTCAGAAATCCGAACAGCAGCGACTTGCCGACGTTTGGATTGCCGATGAGAAGCAGTTTGCGCGGACCGCCGGTGGGCAGTTCCGCGGTGGGATGGCAGCGTTGCAGAGCAAGTTGAGACATAGTCGCAACTCACACTAAGCGCCGCCCGACGGTGCTCCGATGACTTCCGTCATACGGGCGTGTGATTGTCGTCACCCGGCCTTGTGATTCGCCGCATGGGCTCTGGTTCGAACCTCGACGAAGCTGTTGGCCGAGGAGAAAATCACATTGACTCAAGAGCTGACACTCTCGATTGTCGGGTCCGGCGGCGACGGAGCCGTTGCGGCCGGCGACATCCTTTCCATGGCGTGCGCCAGTGAAGGTCTGCACGTGATCAAGACCGAAGCCTACGGTCCGCAGATTCGCGGAGGCGAATCGTCGTGTACCGTCCGCATCAGCAGCGCCCCGATCTACGCGCAGGGCGATGCGATCGACGTGCTGGTCGTCTTCAACTGGGCCGACTTCGGCCGCTTCGCTGGCGAGCTGGCGCCTGCAGAAGGCGCGCTCATCTTCCACGAAGAGAAAGATCCCGCGCCCGCCGATCTCGGCAATGTGCGCCTCGTCCCTGTGTCATTTGCGGGGGCACGAAGCAAGAACGTGTTTGCGCTGGGGCTGCTCAGCGCCGCGCTGGGACTGCCGTCCGCGGCGATTCGCACGGCAGTCGCAAGCCGGTTTGGCAAAAAAGCCGAAGCAGTGATCGCCGCGAATCTCGCGGCATTCGACGCCGGACTGCAGTCACCCGCCGCCGGCGCATCAGAAATCAAACTCGTGTATCAGAAGTCAGAGCCAAAGCTGCTGATGTCGGGCAACGAGGCAAGCGCGGTCGCGGCGATCGACGCCGGGTGCCGCTTCTTTGCAGGCTATCCGATCACGCCGTCCTCCGAGATCCTTCACTTCCTCGCGGAGTGGCTGCCGAAGATCGGCGGGAGCTGCCTGCAGACCGAGGACGAGCTTGCGGCGATTGGCGCAGTCGTCGGCGGCTCGTTTGCCGGCGTGAAGTCGATGACGGCAACTTCGGGACCGGGTCTCTCGCTCATGGCGGAGATGATCGGGCTCTCGTCGATGGCGGAAGTTCCGTCCGTCATCGTCAACGTGCAGCGCGGCGGGCCGTCTACCGGCCTTCCGACCAAGAGCGAGCAGTCGGATCTGCTGCACGCCGTCTTTGCGAGCCACGGCGACACGCCGCGTGCAGTCATCGCATGCGGTGACGTCGAAGAGTCGTATCACGCGATGATCGACGCATTCAACATTGCTGAGGAGTTTCAATTGCCGGTGATCGTGCTGACCGACCAGTCGGTGGCACAGCGCCGGGAAACGCTTTCCGCGGACAAGCTCACGCACGAAGTGCGCGAGCGCCACATCGCAACCGCGGAAGAGATGGTCGACTTCAAACGCTACCGCGACACTCCCACCGGCGTCTCGCCGATGAGCGCCCCCGGTGTGAAAGGCGGCGAATACCAGACGAACGGCCTCGAGCATGACGAGCAGGGGCGGCCCAATTCGATGTTCAGCATGCACGAGAAGATGAACGCGAAGCGCTATCGAAAGCTCGACGCGATCGCCGAGCGCTATCCGCTCTACACCCGCTACGGCCCCGTCAAAGCAGCCCTCGGCATTCTCTGCTGGGGATCCTCAGCCGGACCTGTGCGCGAGGCAATCGAGAAAATGAACGCGGCCGGCGAGAGCGTCGCAGCGTTCGTTCCGCGGATGATCATGCCGCTTCCGAAGCGCGAGCTCGAGCAGTTCGTCGCGAGCTGCGACGAGATCCTTGTCGTGGAGCTCAGCTACTCGAAACAGTTCTATCAGTACCTCAGAACCGAGATCGATCTGCCGCACGATCGGACGAGGGTCTACGCGAGGTCGGGCGGCAAAGCGCTCGGCGTCAACGAAGTGATGCTGGTTGCGGCGCGTCTGAGCGAGGAGGTCCTGGTATGAGCGCAAATGCGAAAGACTACAAGAGCGATCTGAAGCCGGTGTGGTGTCCCGGTTGCGGCGATTTCGGTGTTCTCAACTCGCTGTACCGGGCTTTTGCCGATCTCGAGCTCGCACCGCATGAGACGGTCGTCGTGTCGGGCATCGGATGCTCGTCGCGCCTTCCCGGTTATGTCGAGACGTATGGCTTCAACTCGTTGCACGGCCGCGCGCTTCCGATCGCGACCGGCGTAAAACTCGCTTCGCCGCAACTCAATGTCGTTGCGGTCGGTGGCGACGGCGACGGCCTCGCGATCGGAGGAAATCACTTCCTCCACAGCGCGCGCCGCAACGTGGATATCGCGTACATCATGATGGACAACGAGATCTACGGTCTTACGAAGGGGCAGGCGGCGCCGACGACACCGCTCGGCGACAAAACGAAGTCGACCGCGTACGGCAATCCCGAGGCCGGGGTCGATCCCTGCTCGCTCGCAATCTCATTCGGCGCGACATGGGTCGCGCGCGGATTCTCAGGCGACGTAAAGGGGACGACCGAGCTGATGAAGAAGGCGATCCAGCATCGCGGATTCGCGTTCCTCAACATCATCTCGCCATGTGTGACGTGGCGCGGCGACGATCAGCACAAGGAAATTCGCGCGAAGGCGAAAGCGCTTCCGCCCGAGCACGATTCCGGAAATCGCGAGGCTGCGCTGCGATTCTGCAATGAAGAAGGGGTCGTTTCGACCGGAGTGCTCTACGCCGTTGAACATCCGACGCTCGTCGGCGAAATGCAGCACATCCGCGAGAAGGCACAAGCGAAATACCCGTCGTCGACAAGAACCGACATGCTGAGGGCGTTCGCGTTGTAGTTACTGGTTCCCGATCAAACGATAGAGGACGAAAGGCCGCCGGCTGAAGCCGGCGCCACGTCG
>JAENWF010000152.1 GCA_016650215.1 Thermoanaerobaculia bacterium | reverse complement strand
TCATCACCTCTCCCGTGGCGCCTCGCGCCAGTCCCTCGCTCGGGATGACAAGAACCCACGGCTCAGCGACCCGGGGACTCACCTCTGGAACGCGTACGACAATTTCACGAACACTTCCTGTCCGGCTCGCTCGAGATCTCCTTCGCTCCCCGCTTCCTCGCGTAGATCCCCCACTCCCAAGAAAAGCACAGTCTGCCAGTTCAACTTGTAAGCAAAGAGAAGCTGTCCTGCGAGCGCGCCGGAGATCCGCTCGACCTCAACCGGCTCGTGCAGGACCACATCGCGATTCGTCCGTTCGTTCTGAACGATTGCACGTACGAACATCCGCGAGTTGAAGGTGTACTGCGCGCGCACGCGCTCGAGCTGTGCGGTGAAGAGGCGATCGCCTTCGATCGAGAGCCAGCGGACGGCGTTGGTGAGGTCGAGCTGCAAATGGCTGTTTGGCCGGATCGTTCCGCCGAGCGAAATGCTCGCGCCGCGGCCGAGCCGGCTCTGACGGAAATCGATGTCATCACCGAACCAGCCGTCGATGTTGATGCGGGCGATCTTCGCTCCTGGCGAGAAGCCGGTCGAGTAGAGGATCCGGTCGCGGGTGAGAACCTTGCCTCCGGTCCGAATGCCTTCCCGTGAAAAGCGGAGGCGCGACGACGATTGCCACCGTCCGTCCGCGTTGATCCCGGCGGTCGCGAGGTTGTACAGCCTCGGACCGCTCTGCAGCGAATCGTACTGCCCGTAAACGAACGGGCGGATCCGGTTGAAGTACCCCTTCGTCGGGCGCCATGTGTAGCCGCTCTCCGCAAACGCGCCGCGATAACCGACCTGCGGTACGAAGCCGTTGTCCGCGCGGAAGTCCTCACCACGGTCGTTGTATTCGGTGTACAGATCGAAGTGTTTCGTCGAGTGACCCCAGGAGACAAAGCCTGCGTACGAGCTCAGCTCCTCTCCGTTCCACTTTTCGTTGAGGTCAACACGGTCAGGCTCCTTCGTGCCGCTGAACAGGAGCTGCCCGGTGACCGAGTCGTGGTTGCCGAGCTGCATTCTGAAATCGGGGCCGAGGACGCGGTTGTAGGCGCTGCCGCCACTCTCGCGCAGCGTGCCGAGGATGCTGACGAAGGAAGTCCCGAAATCACGTTTGACGCGGCCGATCGCGACGGTCGAACTGAAGCTCTGGTCCGCGAATTCGGAACCCTCCGCCGATGGGAGAATCGCCTTCCCGCCGCCGCGATCCTGCGCGATCAGCAGCGTGTAGGCGTTCGCGTCGTACTTGCCGGTCGTTCGCAGACCCCATCGCGGCGAGGTGATGGTTCGCGTGTACGCGGCCTGGATCGGCGTGGAGAAGAGCTCGACGCCTTCGAGGAAGAAGGGCCGCTTCTCGGGAAAGAAGATCGCGAAGCGCTCGTTGGTCGTGATCGCGGCGACATCCGATTCGACCTGCGAGAAATCGGGATTGAGCGTCGCGTCGATCGCCATGTCGGCGTTCGGCGTCCACTTCACATCGACTCCAGCATCGCTGCCGAAGGCTTCGTTCTCGAGAGGATTTCCGACGACATCGTTGCGCGGCGAGGCTGCCTGTCGTGCCGTGACATACGGCGCGGCAATGATGTGTCCCCCCTCAGGCAGGTCACTCAGACCCGTCAGCGGATTGCGATTACAGATGAAGCAGTTGCCTCCCCTCGGCAGTTTCGCGGAGAACATCTGGTAGCGACGGTCGCGCGGCCAGTTGCGATAGAGAAGCAGCCCCCACTCCTGCGGCCCGCCACCGCCCTGATAGCGGAGCGACGAGAAGGGGACGCGCATCTCGAGCGTCCAGCCTTTCTCGTGGATCTTCGTCGCCGCGTCCCAGTAGAAGTCGGGCGACGAGTCCTCGCCGCTCGCGTCGTCGGTGATCGCGTCATATTGGATGGCGCGTGCATTCGCGAGCAGCAGGACGGCTGTCTTTCGATCGTTGCGCGTGTCGAGAATGAGCCCGCCATAGTCGTCGGTGTTTCCACCGATCTGATCGTGATCGCCGTAGTTCGATCGAATCTGATCGGGATGCGGATCGCTGAACTCGAAGCCGGCGTAAATGAACTTGTCGTCGTACGCGAGGAATGCGACGGTGGCGGCGTTCGGCTCTACGTTGTCGCCAGGATTGGTTTCGTAGAAGGTTTCGGTGCGGCCTGCGTTGCGCCAGGCTTCTTCATTCAGTGCGCCGTCGATCGTGATCGACGTCGAGACTCGTCTGATCTGGAGCTGTACGGGATACTCCGCGGCAATGACTGGTAACGCGAGAATCCCCAACCCAGCAAGCCACTTGAGCATGCAAACCTCCGCCCTCGGATTAACTACGATGTTTGTCGTAGATGAGAGCAAAAGGTTTGGTCGAAATTGTTACGTGTTGGTGACGAGAGCGCGAGAACTAGTCGACGTAGATGATCTGCGGGCGATGCATGCGGTGGCGCAGATAGCGTCCAACAAGTCCGAGAACCATGCTCGCGCCCGCTGCGATGCCGGCCCACTTGAACGGACTGGAAGTCATGTCGTTGCGGGTGTTCGTGATGAACGTCTCGATGCGGTGTTCCATCAGAGGTTCCTCCTTCAGAACAGCGGTTATTAGTAGTGCGAAGGAGGTGCCACCGCGATTCAAGAAAGCCACCGGCGCCTTGAGCTAGATCGTTTGTCCGCTTGCTGGCGGGTAGTCATCCGCCCGGACGAGGATGTCCCGCGGCTTGGAGCCTTGCGAGGGGCCGACGACACCGTTGGCTTGCATGATCTCGATCAGGCGGGCGGCGCGTGAATAGCCGAGCTTGAGTCTCCGCTGGAGATACGAGGCGGAGGCCTGGCCGGTCGACAACACGACGCGCACTGCCTCCTCGTACTTTGGATCGTCGAGGTACTCGATGCCGTCGGCGCCGCCCTTCTCTTCGACAACCTTCGTGACCTCTTCGAGGAACTTCGGCTCGCCCTGATTCTTCTTCACGAAGTCTACGATCTGGTTGATCTCGCTCTCCGAAACGTACGCTCCATGGATGCGGCGTATGCGGGCCGTACCCGGCGGAAGGAAGAGCATGTCGCCGCGGCCGAGAAGCTTCTCCGCGCCCTGCGTGTCGAGAATTGTCCGCGAGTCGATCTTCGAAGCGACCTGATACGAGATGCGCGACGGGAAGTTGGCCTTGATGACGCCGGTGATCACGTCAACGGACGGGCGCTGCGTTGCGATGATGAGATGGATGCCGACTGCGCGCGCCTTCTGCGCGAGGCGCGTCACCGAGGTCTCGACGTCCTTCGGTGCGACCATCATCAGGTCGGCGAACTCGTCGATGATGATGACGATGTACTGAAGCGGATCGGGAATGGGCGAGTCGTCATCCGCAGCGAGCTTGCGCGCGCGGCGGTGAACTTCGGGATCCTTGAGCTGCGCGTTGTACTGATCGATGTTGCGGACACCGCACTCGGCGAGCGTGCGATACCGGTTCTCCATCTCCTGCACGGCCCAGATCAGCGCGTTCGACGCGAGCTTCGGGTCGGTGACGATCGGATGGAGCAGGTGCGGGATGTCCTCGTAGATCTTCAGCTCGACCATTTTCGGATCGATCATCAGCATCCGGAGCTGTTTCGGCAGCGCCTTGTAGAGCAGCGAGACGATCATCGAGTTGAGGCCGACCGACTTGCCCGCGCCGGTCGCGCCTGCGACGAGAAGGTGGGGCATCTTCGCGAGGTCAGTGACGATCGGATCTCCGTGAATGTCTTTCCCCAGCGCGAGCGTGAGGAGACTCGGCGACGCGGAGAACGTATCCGTATCGATGATGTCGCGGAGCATGATCGCCTCGCGGTTTTTGTTCGGGACCTCGATGCCGACGGTCGAAGAGCCGGAGATCCGCTCGATACGGATCGACTCGGCCTTGAGTCCCAGGGCGAGATCGTCGCCGAGGTTCACGACCTTGGCGTACTTCACAGCCGCGCCTGGCTTGAACTCGAACGTCGTGACGACGGGACCCGGGTGGTACGCCGTCACCTCGCCGTCGACCGAGAACTCCTTGCAGCGCTCCTGGATCTGATTGCCGATCTCGAGGAACTTCTTGTGGACGTCGTCGTTGATCTGGTCCTGCTTGGGGCCGGGGATCAACATGCTGACCGGCGGCAGGAGATCGTTGGCCATGCGCGAGGGCCGCTTCTCCGAACGGGAATCCTTCGGTCTTTTCATCGCTGGCCGCGGGATCGCACCCCTCACCGGCTCGTCTTCGTACAGAGGCTCTTCGAACCTGCGGGGAGCCGGCCTGCGCGCGGGAAGCGTCACGACCGCCGGCCCGAAGTCGACCGGAGCCGGTTCCTCCAGGGCATACATGTCGAAAGGATCGGGATGCTCGGCGAGAGTCTCAGCGGCCTTTCGCAGATCGGCTTTCGTCACCTTGCGGATCTGAAAGTACCCGCGACCTTTGACTTCGCGCACGACCGGTCCGCCATGCAACGCCGGCGCAGCCGACATTGAAGCTTCGGTGACGAGCCTCAGTGTTGGACCTTCCTTGTCGAGATGCTTGCGCAGCACCGACTCTTTCATCTTCTCCTTGCGCCGCCGTTCGGAGAATCGCGCCCAATGCATCGACGACGATCGTCCCGCCCCGGCGAGCGCGCCGTGCAGCATCATGAAGATCGCCGCAAGGCTGATCCGCGTCGACAGCAGGAGCCCTACGAGAATCGCCGTCACAAGCACGATCGCCGCGCCGCTGACATTCAGATTGCGCACGATCGATCCCGCGATCTCCTGACCGAGATACCCGCCCGACGGGATGAGTGCCGAACGGAGCCACACCTTCCCCATCATGAGGTCGAACATCGGCGTTAGCGCGATCGACAGAATGACGAAGCCGATCAGCTTCGTGTGCGCGTACTCGATCTCCTTCCCCCAGAACCGGTTCCAGCCGATCACGACCAGCGCAAGCGGGAACAGGAGTCCGGCGAAGCCGAAGAACGAGATGAAGATCCAGGCGATCGTCGCGCCGTAGTAGCCGATGGCATTCGCGACCGTCGTGCTGGTTGAGGTGTAGAAGGCGGAGGAGTCGTTGGGGTGGTAGGTGGCGAGAGCGGCGCCAAGGCTGACGCCTGCCGCAAGGATGATGATCCCGATCAGCTCCCCCCCACGCCGGCTCTTCGTAAACTGAAGAAGGTTCATCCCCACCCGCACTCCCGTCCGATTCAACAGTTTAGCAGAAGTGGAGGGTCGAAGGCTTTACGCCAATCCTGAGCGAAGCGAAGGATCAATGGTGGCACCGCGCCGCTCGAGCGGTGTGGCGGCGGCTTCAGCCGGCGGCCTCTCGTCTCCTTGAGTCACTCGCGACGCTCAAAGAGATCGGTGACAGCACCGTCCCCAGCGAATCCCTTCCCCGGCGGTGCCGCCGTTGACCCTTCGCTTCGCTCAGGGTTGATGACCCGCGTCAGAACAGCGCCGGCTCCTGATACGTCCCGAACACATCCCTCAACGCGTCGGAGATCTCGCCTACCGTCGCATACGCTTTCACGCAGTCGATGATGTACGGCATCGTGTTGGCGTTCGCATCTGCGGCGGCGTTGCTTAGTGCGTGCAGCGTGTCGGTCACGGCTTGCTGGTTCCGTTCTTTCCGGACCTTATCGAGCAGTGCGAGCTGCTGCGCGGTGACCGACTCGTCGATGTAGAGGGCGTCGTAGGGTTCTTCCTGCTCCATCTGGAACGCGTTGACGCCGACGACGAGCTTCTCCTTGGAGTCGACCGAGCGCTGGTACTGATACGCGGCATCCCAGATCTCGCGTTGCGGGAAACCAGCCTCGATCGCCTCGACCATGCCGCCGAACTGATCGATGCGGTCGAAGTATTCGAAGCAACCTTTCTCCATCCGATTCGTGAGCTCTTCGACGAAGAACGAGCCGGCGAGGGGATCGGTCGTGTTGATGATGCCCGACTCGTGCGCGAGGATCTGCTGGGTGCGGAGCGCGATGCGCGCCGCCTTCTCGGTCGGAAGCGCGAGCGTCTCATCGAGCGAGTTCGTGTGCAGCGAGTTGGTCCCGCCGAGAATCGCGGCGAGCGCCTGGACCGTGACGCGCACGATGTTGTTGTACGGCTGCTGAGCGGTGAGCGAGGCGCCGGCGGTCTGGGTGTGGAAGCGAAGCATCCACGAGCGCGGATCCTTCGCGCCGTAGCGGTCGCGCATCACCTTCGCCCAGATGCGTCGCGCCGCGCGGAACTTCGCCACCTCTTCGAAGAGATCGTTGTGCGAGTTGAAAAAGAAAGAGAGTCGCGGCGCGAATTCATCGACGTCGAGCCCTGCGCGGATCCCGTACTCCACATACTCCATTCCGTCGCGCAACGTGAACGCCAGCTCCTGAAGCGCGGTCGATCCCGCTTCACGGATGTGATAACCGGAAATCGAGATCGGGTTGTAGCGCGGCACGTGCTCCTTGCAGAAGCGGAACGTATCGGTGATCAGCCGCATCGAGGGACGCGGCGGGAAGATGTACTCCTTCTGCGCGATGTACTCCTTGAGGATGTCGTTCTGCAGCGTCCCGGAGATCTTCTTCCAGTCAGAGCCGTGCTTCTCCGCGACCGCGAGATACATGGCGAGCGCAATCGGTCCGGTGGAGTTGATCGTCATCGAGACCGTGACGTCTTCGAGATTGATCCCGTCGAACACCGCCTCCATGTCGGCGAGCGAATCGACAGCAACCCCGCATTTGCCGACTTCGCCGGCGCTGTACTTGTGATCGGAGTCGTAGCCGTAGAGCGTCGGCAGATGGAACGCGATCGACAGGCCATGCTGGCCCTGCGAGAGAAGGTACTTGTAGCGCTCGTTCGACTGCTTCGCAGTGCCGAAGCCTGCGAACTGCCGCATCGTCCAGAGCTTGCCGCGGTAGCCGCTCGGATGAAGTCCGCGCGTGTACGGAAACTCGCCCGGGAATGCCAGATCGCGATTGAAGTCGAGATCGGCGATGTCGGAGGGCCGCGCCAGCGGATTCACTTCCATCCCGCTGACCGTCGTGAAGTCCTTCTTCCACGGCCCCTTCTTCGCGACAAGCGGATCGTGGACCTCGCGCCGCCAGCTCGCCTCCTGCTTCGCCGCGGACTTGAGCGCCTCAGCGGAGAAAAGGGGGAGTTGCTGCGCGTCGTTCGCGGCAGCGCGCGGGGGCGTCGCGGGGTGCTTCAGCAGATCGGTATCGTTGCGGCTCATGGGCTCTCCTGACGGCGACTGTAACGAACGAAGCGGACTGCTGCAACCACCGGGCCTCCTCGAGCGCCGTCGTTCCGAGAGAAAGCGAGGAATGACTTAGAACCGGGGAGTGCCCTTCTCCAGAAACGCGCGCAGCCCTTTCTGCGGCTCCCCCGCCGCAAAGAGTCTGGCGAACTCTGCTCGTTCGAGCGCATCGCCTCCGCGGCGTGACGTCAGCATCACGGCGGCGTCGAGCGCCATCGCGCTTCGACCGCCCAGCTCAAACGAGCCGATCTCATCGCAGAGTCCGAGCGCGAGCGCTTCACCGGCATCGAACGTCCGCGAGCCCGACAGCAGAATCGCGCGGGCATCGCTCCCGATCCGCCACACGGCCCCCGCCCATGAATCGCGATCGACCGTGAGCGTCGCGCCGGGCCGCAGCATCGCGTAGTCACTGAAGAGCAACGCGGCGGCGGCCTCTCCCCGCACCTCTCCCTCCCCCACCCCGATCACCGCCTCGCGCGAGGCGACGAGCAGCTCGAGCCGGACGGCGTCGACTACGCGCAGTTCATCCGGCCCGAGGAGGATCATCAGCGGAAGAGCGACATCACTTTTCCGAACATGCCGCTGTTCTGTGGCGACAGCAACTGCTCGATTTCACCTGCGTCGAACCATGTCCCGCTGCACGAAGAGCAGCGATCGATCTTGATTCCGTGGAACTCGATCGTCGAGAGATCCATCCCACACTTCGGGCACTTCATGAAGTGAAGCTGCTTGAGGCGATCTTTCTCGGCGACGGCCATCTTCGCCGACTGCTCCTGCGCCCACTTTTTCCTCCTCTCGAGTTCCTGCCGCACGAAGTACTCGTCTTCGGGTTTGCTCGGCTTTTCAAAATTGGACATCGGGGTTCTCCTCTGGCTGCCAATTGTATCTATTGCTTGCGCGCCACCAGAACGAGACCGGGGCCGAACGGGACCCAGCGGAAGAGATGGTCGATGGCGAATGCAGCGCGCACCAGGTTCACGAGCAGGCGCGAGCGTCCCGCGCGAGCGACCGACTGCAGGCCGCGGTCGCTCGAAGTGTCGCCGCGGGCCCGTCGCATCTGAAACGGAAGAAGGAAGAGCAGGTCGTAAGCGAAGACGATCGGGAATCCGTAGAACACCGCTCTGACGGGTGAGAAGCCGGCGGTCTCGAACAGCGTGCGAAGAGCGGCTCGCCCGTAACGGCGCCGGTGGTCGTAGAACTCGTCCATACCCGACCAGAGCATCTGCAGCGCGGGGACCGTCGCGATGCAGAGTCCGTCGCCTCGCAGAACACGAGCGATCTCGCGCGCGGCGGCTGCATCGTCATCGAGATGCTCGAGCGTCTCACCGGTCGTCACCGCGTCGAACGCCGACGTCCGGAACGGCAGGCGCGTCATGTCGCCGACGACCGCAGGGACGCTCGAAGTCCTTCTGACATAAAGAGCGGCGTCGAACGAGCTGTCGATCCCGAACACGCGACGTCCGGTCGCCTCGATGCGCCGTGCGAGCTGACCCATTCCGACTGCACCATCGAGCACGCGCCCCTTCTCACGAATCCGTCGCGCCTCGCGCATGATCAGCCCGAGGCGATGCTCGTGCCGCGGGCCGAACATCTCCGGCTCGGAGCCCCACACCTGCGTCTTGATCGGTGCGCTCATCTGACAGATGGCCTGGAACGACGAAGGACCCCGTTGCGGGGTCCTTCGAACTGAATCGCAGATATGACGATATCTCAGTTGGTGGGTGTGACGACGGCGACCGCGCTGTCGCGCGATCCGCACGCGTTACTGACGCGTACCCAGTAGGTCGAATAGTTTTCGATCGCGCCGGTGTTCAGCTCCGAGCTGGTCGCTCCGGCAATCGGGAAGTTCGTGTTGCCGGTGTAACCGCGATACCACTGATAGCGGAACGGACCGTCGCCGCCGGGAGTTGCCTTGAGGCGCGCGCTCGTACCGCGGCGGACGCTCTGACTCTGCGGCTGACCACTTCCGGTGCCGAGGAAGAACGGCGCCCGGCACTCGACGAT
>JAENWF010000151.1 GCA_016650215.1 Thermoanaerobaculia bacterium | reverse complement strand
GGTCTCGTTCGATCATCCCGATCCGTCGATCTTCACGGTGCTCACCTCTCCGTGCGAAATTGTGGGGACTGCCAATCTCGACTTCGTGATCTTTCCGCCGCGATGGATGGTTGGCGAGCACACGTTCCGCCCGCCGTACTTTCATCGCAACGTGATGAACGAGTACATGGGACTGATCTTCGGCGTCTATGACGCGAAGGGGGAGGGATTCGCGCCGGGCGGCGGGAGCCTCCACAACTGCATGTCGGCGCACGGTCCCGATGCGGAGACTTACGAGCGGGCGTCAACTGCGAAGCTCCAGCCGCAGTATCTGAGCGACACGCTCGCATTCATGTTCGAGTCGCGTTTCGTGCTCCGCCCGACCGCGCTCGCTCTCGAGGCGCCAGAGCTGCAGCGCGACTACTTCGAGTGCTGGCAGGATCTGAAAAAGAACTTCCGCCCGGGATCGAAGTGAGTCAGGCACTCCGCGTTCTCCTCGAAACGCTGATCGATTACGCGGGACTTTATCCACCTGCGTCGTTGCCGTTCGAGAAGGCCGTTGCGAACTACGAGGCCTATCGCGGCGGCGAGCATGCGTGGGCGCTCGGGAGACTCGTGGTTCCGATCGCGAAAGCTGCGGACGTTCCGGCTGACTTTCCTCTCGCCGTCGTCATTCCGAGCGTCAGCGAGGAGTCCGCGGTCTCCAGATTTCTCGCTGACGCCCGGAAAGACGTAGTGATTGAAATCAAGGCGACCAGCGCGCAGGACATCGACCGTATCGCCGCTTTTGCGCAGGGACGTACCGCATACGTCGAGATCGACGATCTCGCGCTCATCGAGCCGATCGCGCGTCACAGGCTGCGGGCCAAGCTCCGCACCGGAGGCGTGACGGCGGTCGCGTTTCCCGCAGGCGAGACCGTCGCGGCATTCATCCAGGCGTGCCGCAATCGAAACGTCGCATTCAAGGCGACCGCGGGCCTGCATCATCCGATTCGCTGCGTGAAGCCGCTCACGTACGAGACGAACGCGGCTACGGGCACCATGCACGGGTTTCTCAACGTGTTCATCGCGGCAGCGTTGCCGCAGTTTGCCGCGAAGATCATGCGCGAGGAGAATCCGCGCGCGTTCGCATTTGACGACGGCGGCCTCTGGTGGCACGACTGCCGCGTGACGATCGAAGAGCTCGCGCGCGTGCGCGAGACGTTCGCGATCTCATTCGGCTCCTGCTCGTTCGAGGAGCCGATCTCGGATATGAAGGAGCTCGGGTGGTTGTGAAGAGCTGGGTCGAGTCTGCAAATGGACATCCTGATTTTCCGATCGAGAATCTGCCGTTCGGCGTCTTCCGCCGCGGCGGGGAGCCGCGAATCGGTATGGCGATCGGCGACGAGATCCTCGATCTCGCCGGCTGCTATGCCAGCGACCTCGTCGAAGAGTGGGCGTGTACCCGCCCGTCTCTCAACGAGCTGATGTCGCGCGGCCGCGACGCGGCGTCGAGACTTCGCAAGCGCGTCGCCGGGATTCTCATCGACGGCTCCGCCGATCGCGAGCGCGCCGCGAAGCACCTGGTCGCGCAGCGCGACGCCGACATGCTGCTCCCCTGCACGATTGGCGACTACACCGACTTTTACGCGTCGGTCCATCACGCGACGAATGTCGGCTCGATGTTCCGTCCCGACAATCCGCTGCTTCCGAACTACAAGTACGTCCCGATCGGCTATCACGGCCGCGCGTCGTCGATCGTCATCAGCGGCTCATCGTTCCGGCGGCCGACGGGTCAGACGCGCGATGACGCCGAACAGCCGCCGACCTTCCAGCCGTCGAAGCGGCTCGACTACGAGATGGAGGTCGGTGCGTTTGTCGGCCACGGAAACGAGCTCGGCTCAACGATCGAGATGCACGATGCCGAGGAGTCGATCTTCGGTCTCTGTCTCGTCAACGACTGGTCTGCGCGCGACATTCAGGCGTGGGAGTACCAGCCGCTCGGACCATTTCTCGCGAAGAACTTTGCGACGACGATCTCGCCGTGGCTCGTGACGCTCGACGCGCTCGAGCCCTTCCGCGTCCCGCCATTCACGCGTCCGGAAGGCGATCCTGCGCCGCTGCCGTATCTCAAGTTCGACGACGACCGCGGCATCGATCTCGTCCTCGAAGTCGCGATCGCCTCATCGAAGATGCGCGAGCAGAACATCGAGCCCCTGCGACTCAGCCGCGGCAACTTTCGCGACATGTACTGGACGCTCGCCCAACTCGTCACGCATCACACTTCGAACGGCTGCAATCTGAGACCGGGCGATCTGATCGCAAGCGGCACGGTCTCGGGCGCGGCGAAGGAGTCGCGCGGCTCGATGCTGGAGCGCGCATGGCGGGGGACCGAACCGGTGCAACTGCCGACCGGCGAATCGCGCACATTTCTCGAGGACGGAGACGAGATCATCATGCGCGGCTGGTGCGAGCGCGAAGGCGCTACGCGCATCGGCTTCGGTGAGTGCCGCGGAATCGTGCGGCCCGCGCAGTGGGAGTAGCCTCGTCGTCATCCTGAGCGAAGCGAAGGATCTTCTGATAGCACTTGGGAGAACGAAGTTTGTAACAGAGAATTCGAGGAGCCGCCCTATGGCTGCGTCCTCTCAGGTGCTATCAGTAGATCCTTCGCTTCGCTCAGGATAGGGGTTTCGCTCTCTCGTATTGCGCCGGCCACGGCACATCGACGCCGAGCTCGCGCGCGGCGTGGAGCGGCCAGTACGGATCGCGAAGCATTGCCCGCGCAAGCAACACCACATCGGCCGCTCCGCTGGCGATGATCTCCTCGGCCTGACGCGCATCCGTAATGAGTCCCACCGCGCCCGTAGCCACTGCTGCACGCGCTCGAATTTCGCGTGCAAACGGCACCTGATATCCCGGTATGAGCGGCATCTTCGCGGCAGGAACCGCGCCGCTGCTCGAGCAGTCGATCAGATCGACGCCGAGGTCGCGCAGCCGCTTCGACAACTCGACCGACTGCTCCAGATCCCAACCGCCTTCGACCCAGTCGGAAGCCGAGATGCGGACGAACAGTGGGAGTTCGTCCGGCCAGATCGCGCGCACTGATTTCGCGATTCTGAGCGCGAGCCGCATCCGATTCTCGAGCGATCCGCCGAATTCATCCTCGCGTTTATTGATCAACGGCGAGAGAAACTCGTGAACCAGATAGCCGTGCGCGTAATGCAACTCGAGCACGCGGAAACCGGCATCGAGCGCGAGCGATGCTGCGCGCTCGAAGTCTTGTACGACTCCATCGATCTCTAGAGCCGTGAGCGCATGCGGGACCGGTTCACCTTCCCGGAACGGGATCGCGCTCGGCGCAACTGTCTGCCACGAATCAGGTCCGCTCACGATCGGTTTCCCGCCGCGCCACGGCTTATCCGTCGACGCCTTTCGTCCCGCGTGCGCGATCTGGATTCCCGCGACCGCGCCGTTCGCGTGCAGAAATTCGACGATGCGCCGGAACGCCGCGGCGTGTGCCTGCGACCAGATCCCGCTGTCCCACGCGGTGATGCGGCCTTCAGGCGAAACGCCGCTTGCCTCCACCATCACGAGCCCCGCCCCGCCGACCGCGCGGCTGCCGAGGTGTACGAGATGCCAGTCGTTCGGCATGCCGTCGTCGCTCGAGTACTGGCACATCGGCGAGACGAAGATGCGGTTGCGGAAGGTGACCGAGCGGATCGTCAGAGGCGTGAATAGGTGCGACATGAGCGAGAGTCTCCGGCAAAATGCGCACCGATGTCGATTATCGGACGATTCGCGCCATCGCCGACCGGTCCGCTCCACCGCGGAAGTCTCGTGGCTGCGGTTGGATCGTGGCTGTTCGCACGTGCGGCGGGCGGGCTGTGGCTGGTCCGGATGGAAGATCTCGACACCCCGCGGCTCGTTCCCGGCGCGGATCGCGAGATTCTGGCTGCGCTGCGCCTTTACGGACTCGAGTGGGACGGCGAAGTCGTCTATCAGTCGCAGCGGATCGCGTTGTATGAGGATGCGCTGCGCCGTTTGCGCGAGCGTGGCGCAGTGTTCGACTGCGGATGTTCGCGCGCGGAGCTTCAGCGCGCCGCCTCGGCGCCGGCCGCAAGCGATCCACAGGAGCGCATTTATCCGGGGACGTGCCGCGACGGCCTCGCTCCCGGACGACCGCCGCGAGCGATTCGCTTTCGCGCGCCTGCCGAGGTGATCGCGTTCGACGATCTCGTGGTTGGGCACGTGGAGGAAAACGTCGCAAACGAGACCGGCGACTTCGTCGTGAAGCGGGCGGATGGTGTGTTCGCGTATCAGCTCGCGGTCGTTGTCGATGACGCCGCCCAGGGGGTTACGCAGATTGTGCGAGGTGCCGATCTGCTGTCATCGACGGCGCGGCAGATCGCGCTGCAGCGTGCACTCGGTGTTCCGACCCCGGTCTATGGACATGTCCCGCTGGTTGTCGATGAACTGGGGAACAAGATCGGGAAACGCGATGGCGCGCTTCCGCTGCCATTGCTCGATGAATCGCGCGTGCGGTCCACGCTCGCGGATGCATTGAAGACTCTCGGATTCGAAGTTGCGCCGGCGAAACCGGAGAAGATGCTGGCAGATGCGATTTCGCTTCTGAAGGCGCGAGAGAACGAAAGACCGCCGGCTTGAGAGCCGGCGGCTTCTCGTTACCAGATGTCGCAGCGCTCCGCGCCGGCAGTCACCATCTTGTCGTTCGTCCGGCATCCGTAGGCCTCGGCGAATGACGGCATGTTCGCGAGCGGTCCGTTCACGCGGTATTTCGGCAGCGGGTGCGGATCTGTCGTTACCTGGAGACGGTCGGCCTCGCGGGTGGAAGTCGCCGCCCAGACCTGTGCCCATCCGAGGAAGAAGCGTTGCTCCGGAGTGAAACCGTTGATGACGTTGCGCGGCTTCCCTTCCTGCGATTTCCTGTACGCGGCGTATGCGATCTCGAGTCCGCCGAGGTCGGCGATGCTCTCGCCGAGAACCAGGTCGCCCGTCATGCGGAGCCCGTCGCCGAGATCGAAGCCGCTGAACTGCTCCGACACGCACTTTGCGCGCTCGAGGAAGCGCTGCTTGTCTTCGGCTGTCCACCAGTCGGCGAGATTGCCCTTCGCGTCGTACTGGCGTCCCTCATCGTCGAAGCCATGAATCAGCTCGTGACCGATGACCGCTCCCATGCCGCCGTAGTTGTAGGCGTCATCGGCGTTCGGATCGTAGAACGGCGGCTGAAGGATGCCGGCCGGGAAGACGATCTCGTTCATGAGCGGGTTGTTGTACGCGTTGACGGTTGGCGGCGAAAGGAGCCACTCATTGCGATCAACGGCTTTGCCGATCTTTGAGAGGTCGCGGCGCACTTCAAATGCGTTCGCGGCGATCTCATTCGCCGCATACGGTCCGCGGTTGAGGGTGAGCGCCGAATAATCACGCCAGACGTCGGGGTACCCGATCTTTGTCCCGAACGCCTCGAGCTTCTCGCTCGCTCGCGTACGCGTTTCGGGGCCCATCCATGCGAGCGTGTTGATGTCAGTGCGCAGCGCGGCCATCAGGTTCTGCACCATCTCCATCGCTTCCGCTTTGGCGGTTGCCGGGAAGTAGCGGTCGGTCCAGAGACGCCCGACGGCTTCGCCGAGTGCCACGTCGGCATAGGTGGCGCAGCGGCGCCAGCGCGGCTGCAGCTCCTTTTTCCCTTCGAGGTAGCGGCCGAAGAAGTCGAAGTTCGCATCGACGATATTCGACGAGAGCGAGTTCGCGGTGATGTCGATCAGGCGCCAGCGGAGGTAGTCCTTCCACGTCTCAACGCTCTGCGACTTCACCTGGCGGCCGAACTCGCGCATGAACTCCGGCTGCGCGACGATGATCGTCTGCAGCCCATTCACGCCGGCCGCTGCAAAGTATCCGTCCCAGTCGAAGGAAAGAGACAGCGCCTTGAGCTCGGCGATCGTCATCTTGTTGTAGAGCGCGTTCGGATCGCGGAGCTGCACGTTCGTCATCGACGATTCTGCGAGCTTCGTCTCGAGCACCATGATGTTCTTCGCAGCGGTTGCAGCATCGGCAGGCGAGTCGCCGAGGAACTGAAGCATGCGCGCGACGTGCTGCGCGTAGCGATCGCGGATCTCTTTCGATTTCTCGTCGTCTTTCGTGTAGTAGTCACGGTCGGGCAGGCCGAGGCCTGACTGGCCGGCCCCGGCGACGACGCGGTCGCTCTGCTTGAGGTCGGGCGTAGAGCCGAAGCCGAAGCCGGCCGTTACTTTGAGCGCGTGGAGATAGGCGAAGAGCCGGGGGAGATCGTGCGGCGAGGTAAGCGCGTCGATCCGTGCGAGATGCGTCTCGAGCGGCTTGATGCCGGCTTTCTCGCTCGCGGCAGTATCCATGCAGCTCGCGTAGTAGTCGCCGACACGCTGCTTGTCGCTACCCGCAGGAGCGCCACCGCGTGCCGCGTCGTCGAGCAGTGTGCGCATCTTTTCCTGATTCGCCTTGTCGAGTGCGTGGAAACTGCCCCACCGCGAGTAGGCCGCGGGAACCGGATTCTTCTTCATCCATCCGCCGATGGCGAACTGGTAGAAGTCATTGCAGGCGGTTGCGCCCCGGTCGAGACTCGCCGGATCGAAACCGGAGGAGGAAACACTCGTCTGTTGCTGCGTGGCGCATCCCGCGGCGACGAGACAGGCGAGAATGGCGGAACGAAAACGCATCGGTACGACCTCCTGAGGGATGGATCGTAGCCGATGAAAAGGAGGGGAAACGTCAACGAACTGGTGACACGACGCTACAGTCTGGTCCGGTTCGTGAACGCAATGAGCGACTATGGAAATCGACGTCGAGAAACTTCAGGTCGTCAACAACGAGAAAGAATCGCGCTTCGAGATCGATGTGAACGGCAAGCTCGCGATGGCCGAGTACCGGCTCAAGCCGGGACAGATCACATTCACGCATACCGAGGTCCCGAAGGAGCTCGGTGGCAAAGGGATCGCGCAGAAGCTCGTGAGGGCCGCGCTCGATCACGCGAAGGCGAAGAACCTCAAAGTCGTTCCGCTGTGTCAGTTCGTTTCCAGCTTCATCCAACGAAACGGTGAATACGAGTCGCTGGTGGCGAAGTAGCTCGTAGAAGGCGTTTGGCGGTTTCGCGGGGAGAGGGTTTGGCGTTAACGGTCTAACGGTTAACGGTCAACGGCTACACCCGCTATCGAATCCTGTCGCCCGGCCGCTACACTTCCCGCATGAGTCTCGCTCTGATCGCGGTCGTGTTTCTCTCGCTGATCGTTGTCGCGTACCGGCTTTACGGGTCGTGGATTGCGCGGCAGGTGCGGCTCGACGACTCGAGAGAGACGCCTGCGCGCGCGATCAACGACGGCGTCGACTTTGTCCCGACGAATCCGTTCTATCTGTTCGGGCAGCACTTTGCGGCGATCGCCGCTGCAGGACCGATCGCGGGGCCGATCATTGCCTGCCAGGCGTTCGGATGGCTTCCGTGTCTTTTGTGGATCGGCCTCGGCGTCGTTCTGATCGGAGCCGTGCACGACTTCATGGCGTTGACCGCATCGGTTCGTCACGGCGCGCGCTCGATTGCGGACGTCACGCGCGAGCATCTCGGCGCGCGCGCAGGTGTCGCGATGATGGCGTTCATCTGGCTCGCGCTCGTCTACGTGATCGTCGCGTTTGCCGACATCACCGCGGGGAGTTTTGTTGGCGGCGTTGAGGAGCTGGAGTCGGCGAAGGTCGCGTTTCATCCTGGCGGCGCGGTGGCAGCGGCGAGCATCTTCTATCTCCTGCTCGCGGTGATCATGGGGCTCGTCGAGCGATTTCTGCGCGCGCCGCTGTGGCTGCTGACGGTGATCTTCGTCCCCGCGACATTTCTCGCGGTGTGGCTCGGCACCCGTTTCTCGACGCTCCTGGTGATGGACGCGAAAATGTGGGCGCTTCTGATCCTCGCGTACTGCTGCGTCGCGTCAATGGTCCCCGTGTGGGCGCTGCTGCAGCCGCGCGGCTACCTCGGCGGGTTCGTTCTCTACTTCGCGCTCGCGCTCGGCGTGATCGGGATCTTCTTCGGCGGGTACGAGATCAAGCAGCCGGCATTCAAGACGTTCGATGCCGGCGGGATGACGGGGTTGCTGTACCCGTTCCTCTTCGTGACGATCGCATGCGGCGCCTGTTCCGGGTTTCACGGTCTCGTCTGTTCGGGAACGACGTCGAAGCAGATCGACCGCGAGTCGCACATCAAGCCGGTCG
The DNA here is from genome assembly GCA_016650215.1 of Thermoanaerobaculia bacterium. Classification (GTDB taxonomy): domain Bacteria; phylum Acidobacteriota; class Thermoanaerobaculia; order Gp7-AA8; family Gp7-AA8; genus JAENWF01. Next base: position 19,483 of record JAENWF010000151.1, on the reverse strand, counting down.
GCTACGGGGGGATGCTCGCGGAGGGATTCGTCGCGTTGATCGCGATCGTGACGGTGATGATCGTCGCGCAGAAAGACCTGACAGGTCTGAAGCCGGGGACGATCTACGGCAACGGCATCGGCGACTTCATGACGCTGCTCGTCGGCGAGGAGCATCGCAACTTCGCCATCACATTCGGTGCGATGGCGTTCTCGACGTTCGTGTTCGACACACTCGATGTGTCGACTCGCCTCGGCCGCTACATTCTGCAGGAATTGACCGGATGGCAGTCGCAGCTCGGCGCGTGGGCGGGAACGATACTGACGGTCGCGATGCCGGTGTATTTCGTCGCGTTCGCGCCGTCGGGGAGCTGGGTGAAGTTCTGGACGCTCTTCGGCGCCTCGAATCAGCTTCTCGCTGCCCTGACGCTGCTCGTCATCTCGATCTGGCTTTACCAGAGGAGACAGCGGATCGCGTTCACGCTGATTCCGATGGCGTTCGTGCTCGTGACGACGCTCTACGCGCTCGCGCGCCTGACCGTCGGGAACTTCGAAGCGGCCCGGAGCGGCGGCGGCGGAATCGAGATGGTGAACAGCATCACCAGCGTGGCGCTCATCGCCCTGGCGCTCTACCTGGTGGTGCGGGCCATCGCCGTCGTGCGAGGGGGCACACGCGTCCCCGCTGACGCCAGCCCGGCCTGACCGCGGGCCGGGAGGGTCAGACCTGCGTGGTACGATCGCCGCGGGTCGTGAATGAAGGCCGCTTCGAGCGGCCTTTACCGTCTCGGCTCAGAAATTGAAGCAGAGTGGGTTTCGGGGGTACCGAGCGTGTTTGAACGAGCTGAGAAGTCCGAGGGTCCCGCCCTCGTCTTTGCGCGCAATTTCTTCAAGAATCCGCGGATGCTGGGGTCGCTGATCCCGAGCTCGCGCTTTCTGGTCAATCAACTGCTCCGCAACATCAACTGGGAGCAGGCGCGCGTCATCGTCGAATACGGTCCGGGAGTCGGAACGATCAGCGGTGACATCCTCAAGCGGATGCGTCCTGACGCTACGCTCGTGGTGTTCGAGATCAACGACGACTTCGTTCATCACCTGACCACCCGATTCAACGATCCGCGGCTTCGCGTGGTCCATCGTTCGGCGGCCGATGTCCGCGCCGTCCTCAGTGAGCTCGGTCTCGGTCCGGCCGATTACGCGATCTCAGGCATCCCCTTCAGCATGATGAGCGAGTCCGACCGGCAGGCCGTGGTGACCAACACGCACGCGGCACTTCGGACGGGCGGCTCATTTCTCGTCTACCAGTTCTCCTCACGAGTCCGCTCCTACCTCGAGGAACTGTTCGGCCAGGTTCGTCAGCAGTTTGAGCTACGGAACATCCTCCCCGCACGTCTTTTTCACTGCGTGAAGAGGTAGTGCAGACGAGGGTAGACACTAGTCGGTATTCCATAGAACAATACGGATGTTTGACGCCTGATAGTAAACGGCGCAGAATCCGCGGAAAACTCGGAAGAGGATGGATAAATGGCAACTGCGAAAAAGGCTTCTGGTTCCAAAGGTGGCGGCAAGGGTCTCGCTGCTGAAGTTCAGCCCAGCGCCGACCTCGGTGCGATCATCGGCAACAAGCCGATCCCGCGCAGCGAAGTCACCAAGAAGGTGTGGGACTACATCAAGGCGAATGGTCTGCAGGATCAGACCAACAAGCGCATGATCAATGCCGATGACAAGCTCAAGGTCATCTTCAACGGCAAGAAGCAGGTCTCGATGTTCGAGATGACTGCTCTGGTCAACAAGCACCTCAAAGCGTAAGCGAACGAGTTGCGGCTGGCGGTTGACGGCACGTCCGTCAATCGCCAGCCAGCGCCCGCTCGACCGCCGCCAGGGTCGCGTCGATCTCGATCCGGCCTGACGGAGTGGCTGGAGTTGATCGAGTTGTTCTGGCGATCGCAGAGCGAGGTCTGTTAGCTACGGGAACACGACCTCGTCGCGATCCGGTGGCACAAGTCTGGTTGGGAGCCTGTTTGCGAACTCGGGCCTATCGAAAACTTCCGGACCGCTAGCTCCCAGGGCTTCGACCTCCTGAAGGGGTGGTCCGAGCGTGATCGCGATGACTCCGTTCTCAGCGATCAGCGGTAGCGTGCGGCCTGCTGTCCACGGTGACCCGGGATCGACCCGCAAGTTCATGAGATGAATCTGCAGGACTTGATGGGGAACCCGCCGCCCGCCGATCGATACCGCGAGCATGCGATTGGCCTCTGGGTTCGACCCACGGATGACGATGGAGCGCGTTCTTTGTTGCGGTACCGACAGAACGAGATGATCGCCTTCGACTGACCAGGTGCTCAGGACGTACAACGGACGGCCGGGTCCGGTGAGCGCGAAGTAGTCAGCGGCCCCCGGCTTTTCCCGCAGCCAGAACGCCCCGTCGTCGCCGACCGTGATCCTCTCCTTTACGACTCCTTGCCCTGTCGCAAGAAAGAGCAGGGCTGGTTGGAACGGTTCGCTCGTGATCAGCTTGCCGCGGACGACACCTTCTTTCGGCAACTTCAGTTCTACTTTCTTCTCTTCCGTCTTTGCCAGCGTGAAATCGGTGCAATGCTGAGCAAGGTAGCCCTGGGGCGGCGCGAAAGCACATACCCTCTGCTTCGTTGATGGAGGATCCACTGCACCAAATCGGGCCACGCCCTCTTCATTCGTGACGGCCCGCAAGCGATTGCGCGGCGGCGCATTGGGTTCTGCTGGTACTTCGTAGGCGTAAACAATCGCGTCGTTGATCGTCTCGCCGGATGCAGCGCCGCGAACGGTCACTTCAATCGAGGCACCGGGAACGTCGATCTCCAAGGCAACGTTGGGCGGGATGCGGCCCTCTGGCGCGTATCTGTACTCAAAGGAACCGTCGCATCCGATTACCTCGACCCGTCCTTCTCCTGGAGGGGCGGGAAGAACACTCTGGAACCTCCCGTCTTCGCGCGTGACGATCGTAGTGGCATGACTTGATCCTCCCAGGAATCGCGCTTCTGCGCGAACGGGCTTCCCCGCGCGAGTGATTCTGCCAAAGATCGGGAAAGCGCGAGACGTCAGATCAACTGTGGTTTGCGTATTTGGGAGAACGTCAACTTTCTCTCGAATACGTCCCAGCGTCGGATGCCTTGCTTCGATGATGTATGAGCCCATCGGCAGTCGGGAAAATGTTGCCTGAGGTTGTTCACTCAACGGAACATCTTTGGTCATCGCTGCACAGGGGGAGAGATCCGTCTTTGCAATGTCTGCGACTGGAGTCGCGCAGCGGTATGCGGTAAAGGTGGCCGGCGCGACAGGGTCAAAACCGGCGCATGACTGCTTGACTGCAAGCATCGGGGAGACGGGTCCCTGCGGCAGCAGAAGTCTTGCGGTGACGATGCCCGCGGGAATGACGTGAAGGGGCTCTGTTGTCGTCGCCACCTCTCCCGCGACCACGGCAACCGAGGCCGAATCATCCTGCCATGTTTCACCATCGACATGAGCGGTGGCAGCGCCAGGAGGAACATTCTGAAAGATCTGTAGCTCTCCGTGCGCGGCAGCGGGATCGGCCACGCTGAAGACCGGCAGAATTGTCGCTCCTTTGGATGTCGTCAGGTGTGTTGCGAGTTTGCCGGCCTTCGAGGAGTCGTACTGACCGTGCTGCTCGAGCTCCGTGTCAAACTCGAGCCAGGTCAAAACCGTTCCGCCGCCTGTTGTGTTCGAGAATGTGGGTTGTGCGCGCCCGCCCGCTTTGATGTTCATCACATTACCGATTCGAAGGGGAAGTTGATTCGCGATGATCAAAGGAATGACCGGTGTATCCGCGGGGACCTGGACGCTCGTCGCGCCGGTGGGGACGGGGTAAATCGCGCCGCGGCCCAGGGGGCTTGATTGCGCGAGAATCGCGATCCATTGACCCGGGTCGAGCCGCACGTCCGTCAGATCAATCATTGCGCTCGGCACGAGCTCTTCTGTGATTCGCTTGAACGAATCGAGGGGTTGCTGGCCGCTGCTCGAGAACGACGATCGGTAGGGACTGATCAAGCCTTCGGATCGGAGGAAGAAAAGAAAGCGCCCGGGCGGCTGCTCCAGGTATTTGCCCGTCGGCAGACATCGCACGTCATTGCTGAAGAATACAGTTTCACTTGGGCGAATACCTGTAGAAGCAGTCTTCACGAAACAGACCTCCGCCGCCGACGAGAGGAGTACACCTTTAACGAGCGGAACGTACTCGAACCTGCCCGCGCGGATGGGGGCCGAAAGGAAAATGACAAACAGTAACGAGGAGCTGAGCCTTCTCACGTCGGAGCCTCCTTTTGAGTTTATTGAACGCTTGGGAGTGCCATCAGGCGCATTCGCACGTAGTATCGCACTCGTCGCAATATAGGTTATTGCGACATCTGGCCGGTGCCGGGCCGCCGGTTTCGCACAGAGAGTAAGGCCCGTTGACGCCGATGTAGTACATGCACTTGCGATAGCCGCAGTAGCAAGTTGTGTCGCACCACATGGAGCGTGGCTTCAGCCTCGGACGCGATTGATCCCGTGCTATCCGGGGGAATTCAAAGGGCTCCGTGATGTTGACGTTCGCTGAATTTTCGGGAACGACGACCCCAACCGGAGTGAAACGCGCTTTTACGTCGAGGCCGGGGCTCTCACCGGCGACAAGGGAAGCGGAAATTAGAAGTAAAAAGATCAACCCAAGATATCTTGTCATCTGAGTTTCCTTTAGCTCTGAACAGCAATCAAACTCAACTCCCTTCAAAGGAGAGGCAGAACGGCGCCAAATCCCTACCCTCAAGATAGGAGCCTGTCCATTTGAGTGATGAAAGTCGACCTTGCTGAGTCTGGTTGATCGGCCTCAAGTCTAGATCGGTCGTCGGATGTCTTCTCACGCCTGCCTCGCACTTGCGCGATCAACTCGAGTCTGAGCAGGTACTGTTCAATGTGGGGACGCCCGATCCGGGGAGCGGCGGAAGTGAGCGGCGAACCCGGCGACCATGTGGATGTAGATGTACTCGGTGCGAGAGGACACGTTGCGGATGCGCGAGGCTTGGCGCATCTGCGCGCGGAGAGGGGTGGTGGTGATGACCATGAACGATCTCCTTTCAGTGAGATCGAATCAGTGGATCACCCTGGCGACCCGCCGGGTAGAGCGGGGGAATACGAGCCATTCGCGTCGATCGCTCAACCACGCGAAGCGCGCCGCGTAGCGGCTTCGTTCACTCGCTTGCAGCGGACGTGGCCCGCTGCGTTGCGGCATCGCAAGTGCGTGACCATTCGCGTCGCGGGCCACGCCGCTGAAGCGCAGGTCCGTTAGGCCGACGCACATGGTGGCTGACCAACAGAAGCTTTACGAGGCCGTCAATCAGTTTCGGAATGTGCTGAAGCAGATTTTCGGAATCCTTCTTGATGCCCGACAGGGGTTTCATCACCTCAAAGAGGTCAACAAAAAGCTTCAACTTAAGCTTCTGCATGAAGTGCCCGGCGCAACTGCTGCCACGCTTGATGAATCGCCCTACTTTTACTCGGACGGGCCTCCCAAGCATCATCCTGATGATCTCGCTGCGCCTTGGCTGCACGGTACGACCCAGGGAGAGCTTAAACGGCGAAATCTACCCGGCGGGGTCAATGACGCTTTCATCGGCAACATGGCGCTCGTCACGCTCTATGCGTACTGGGAGCATCACTACCGTGAGCGAATCGCTTCAGCGCTCGGGCTTCAACAGGCTGAGCTGAAGGTTCCGGTCCTCGGCGACATTCGGCTAATTCGCAACTCAATTCTTCACCATCGCGCAATCGCGTTGGCCGATCTCCAGCGTTGTGAAGTTCCAAAATGGTTTCGAACCGGCGAGCCAATATCGATCTCAACAGACCGGTTTCGCCAAGTGGCGGCTCAAATAAACGAATACCTCGACCGTCTCGTCGAATGAGCGCGGCCCTCGCTACCGTGGTGCGCCGCACTAGTCGCAATATAGGTTACTTCCGACATTTCTAAAGTGTCGGCCGCCGGCTCCGTCAATCGTCAGCCGAGCGCGCGCTCGACCGCCGCCAGGGTCGCGTCGATCTCGATCCGCCGTCCTGCGGCGGACGCGAGAATCGCGTCGGGATCCTTGAGGATGCTGCCTGTGAGCACACAGGCGATCGTCTCTCCGTCGCGGATCACTCCTGCCGCGCGAAGTTTCTTCACTCCCGCCCATGTCGTCGCTGACGCCGGCTCGCACCCGATACCTGCCGCATCGATCTCACGCTTTGCCGACATCAGCTCTTCATCCGTGACCTGCTCGACGATGCCGTTCGTGTACTGAATCGCTCTGACGGCACGCTCGTGGCTCACCGGATCTCCGATGCGGATCGCGCTCGCGATGGTTTCGGCGCTGACCTTGTGGCGCGAGGCAAACGCTTCGCGGAAGCTGCGGTAGAAAGGATTCGCTCCGGCGGCCTGGATCGCGGCGAGACGCGGGACGCGGGCGATCCATCCGGCCTCGTGCGCTTCGCGCAAGGCTTTGCCGAACGCGCTCGTATTGCCGAGGTTTCCCGCAGGGAGCACGATCCAATCGGGCGGATTCCACTCGAGGTCCTGCAGCAGCTCCCAGACGATCGTCTTCTGCCCTTCGAGGCGGAACGGGTTGATCGAGTTGACGAGGTAGATGCCGAGGGCCGATGCCGCTTCACGCACGAGCGCCATCGCGGCGTCGAAGTCACCGCGCACCTCGAGACATGTCGCGCCATAGGCAAGCGTCTGTGCGAGCTTTCCCGCCGCGACCTTCCCCGCGGGAATGAAGACGACCGCGCGAAGCCCTGCCTGCGATGCATATGCCGCGAGCGACGCGCTCGTGTTCCCTGTTGACGCGCAGGCGACCGCGCGCGATCCGACACGCACCGCCTGCGTCATCGCGACGGTCATCCCGCGATCCTTGAACGAGCCCGTCGGGTTCTCCCCCTCATGTTTGAAGAAAACTCCGAGCCGTTCGTAAAGACGCGTCGATCCCTCGGGATGCGTGACGATGCGTTCCAGCGGGATATTCATGACCGCCTCACGAAAACGCCAGACGCCGCTCCGGTCCAGCGCGGCGCGGCTCGAAAGACGGGCGTCGAAGACCGCCGGGCTTCCTTCGATCCGGTCGCGCGCGACGTTCAGCAGACCGCCGCAGTCGCATTCATGACGCGATTCGGTGGTGTCGAACCGCGTGCGGCACGCGAGACATTCGAGCCATTCGCTCACAGGACCCTCACTCCTTCGCGCGCAATCGGTCCGATGTGGAGGTCGCATGCGACGTCGCGCATTGCCCGCTTCATCGCGTCCGCGCATCTGGCATCCAGGTCGCGCGTGATCGCGAAGATCGTCGGGCCAGAGCCGCTGATCGAACAGCCGAGCGCACCGGCGTCGAGCGCGGCGCGTTTCACTTCACGGAAATTGGGGATCAGGCCGGCGCGAACAGGCTCGGCGTAAAGGTCGTCGAGCGATCGCCGTACGAGCGATTCGTCGCCCGTCGTAAAAGCGTGAAGGAGCGCCGCGGTGTTCGCCATCTGCTGGATCCACGATGCGCGGTCCCAGAGCTCTGGAAGAATCGCGCGGGCGGCTTTCGTCTGGATGCGAACGTGCGGAGTCAGGAGAACGATGCCCCAGTTGGCTGCGACGGGAATCGCAACGACATCGACGGGATCGACTGAACGAACGAGCGCCAGTCCGCCGACGACACACGGCGCGATGTTGTCGAGATGCCGGCCCGCGACTGTCGCCTCGGCTTCGAGCGCCGCGGTCATGATCGCCTGCGGATCGAGTTGACGTCCCGCGGCGGCACTCGCCGCGAATGCACCGCCGACGCTGCTTGCCGCGCTCCCGCCCATCCCTCCCGCAAGCGCGAGACCTTTGTCGATCGACACGATCGCGCGCATGTCGATCTTCGCGTCGCGCAACCAAGCGGCTGCCGCAATCGACGCTACGTTCTTCGCTGGATCGCGCGGAACGAGATCGGCGTCGCGGCCTGTAACGTCCGCCACGCGGGCTTCCCGGGCAGTCAGTTCGACGGTCACGCGGTCGCCAATCCCTTCGACGGCGAGCCCGAGGACGTCGAAGCCGGGACCGACGTTCCCGATCGAACCGGGAGCGAAAACAGTCGCGCGGCTCATTTCGTGCGTCTGCGACGCTCCTCCAGCGTGATCGCGACGATGTCGTTCAGCACACCGGCCGCGGTGACTTCCGCCCCCGCGCCCGGTCCGGTCACAACGAGCGGATTTGTTCGATAACGCTTCGAGTAGATCGCGACCTGATTGTCGGTTCCGCGCAGCCGCCCCATCGGCGAGCTTTCCGGGACTGCTTCGACACCGACGCGGATGTTGCGGCCGATCTTCGCGACGTAGCGCAGGACTTTTCCTTCGGCACGAGCCCGTGCGACACGTTCGGCCATTGTCTTGTCTGACTGCGCGAGCTTTTCGACGAAGGTCGCCGGATCAGGATCATCCGACTCCGGCCCGAATAGCGGCTCGAGATCGATGTCGCTCAGCTCAGCGCGGTGGCCGAGTGTGCGCGCGAGAATCAGTGCTTTGCGGGCGACGTCGGTCCCGGAGAGGTCATCGCGCGGATCGGGCTCGGTGTAGCCGAGCTTCCACGCCTGTCGCACTGCATCCGAGAACTTCATCCCGTCTTCGAGTGCGGTCATGATGAAGCCGAGCGTGCCGGAGAAGCATCCGAGAATCGTCTCGACCTTGTCGCCGGCCTCCTGGAGTTTCGCGAGCGTGTCGAGCACGGGGAGTCCGGCGCCGGCCGTCGCCTCGTAGCGGATCGAGACGCGGCGTTCGCGTGCTGTCTGCATCGGCCGGTCGTACTCGATCTGCGAGACGGCGAGCGGTTTCTTGTTGGCGAGAACAATGTGGAATCCGTGCTCGACCGCTTCCTGGAGAAGCGGCGCGGTCTCCTCCGAGGTGATATCGACGAGGATTGGCCGGTGCGAGGGGAGCATCCAGAGCTCCTCGCGCATCATCGACTGAAGCTGCGTCAGCGTGATCGGTGACGAACGATCGAAGAGACGCGCGCCCGAGGCCTTCTGCTTCGAAAGCTTCCTCAGCGCCGCGGCGGAGAATCCCTTCTCCTCGATCTTGATGCCGGAGCGATCGGCGATCGCAGTGACTTTGATGTCGATGCCGAGCTCGTTGCGAAGATGCGAGTCCTGCCCGACGAGTTGCCCCGCGAGAGCGCGTCCGATCTGGCCGAAACCGAGGAGCGTGATCTTCGATTCACGCCCGGAAATGTCAGCGAGCGGGCGGATTTTCTCGAGCTGATACTCGTCATGCAGCGCCAGAAGCGCGCGCGTGACGTCGCTCTCCGCCATCGCAACGGTGATGTTCAGCTCCGACGATCCCTGCGCGATGGCGAGCACGTTGACGCGCTCGCCGCTGAGCGCGGAGAACGTCCGGGCAGCGATCCCGGGACGCCCCCGCATGCCGAGTCCGACGACGGCGACGAGCGCCACGTCGCGTTCGGCGCGGATGCGGTCGATCAGCTTCATCTTTCGCTCCGGCGCGAATGCTTCTTCGAGCGCAGAGATCGCATGCGTCGCTTCCGGCTCCGGAATCACGAAGCAGATACTCGCCTCGCTCGATGCCTGGGAGATCATCGACACCGAATGCCCCGCCTGCGACAGTGCGGTGAACGCGCGGGCCGCGACGCCGGGAACGCCGATCATGCCGCTTCCCTCGATCGCAATCAGCGCCTGCCGGTGAATCGCAGTGAGCGCCTTCACCGGATACTCGCCCGGCTTCACGTCGCCGGCGATGCGTGTCCCCTGCAGTGACTCGCGAAAGGTGTTGCGCACGTGCAGCGGGATTCCGCGGTCGACGAGCGGCATCATCGTGCGTGGATGCAGAACCTTCGCGCCGTAGAACGCGAGCTCGCCTGCCTCGCGATAGTGCAGCTCGCCGAGCACGCGGGCGCGGTGCACCCGTTTCGGGTCGGCGGTCATCAGGCCGTCGACCTCTTTCCAGAGCGTGACCGAGCTCGCGCCGATGCTGCGCGCAAGGATCGCGGCGGAGAAGTCGGAGCCGCCGCGTCCGAGCGTCACGACCTCGCCATCGGGTCCGCGCCCGAGGTAACCCGGCATGACGACGAGTTTCCCCTCGGCGAGCAGCGGCGCGATGATCTTCTTCGCGGCGCGCTCGCACTTGACTAGGTTCGGCCAGACGCTGCCGAGGCGCCGCTCAGTCATGATGATCTCAGCTGCGTCGACGTAAACGGCGGGGAGCTTCTCGTGCGCGAGGAACGCGGTGAAGATTCGTGCGAGCACCCGTTCGCCTCGCGCGACGAGCGCGTCCTGCGCGCGGGGAGTCAGCTCGCGGAGCACGGCGATGCTCTCCGCCATGGCGAGCAGTTCGCGCGTCGAAGTGCTCACGATCTCGCGAAGTGGCGCCGCCACTCCTTTCGGCATCAGTCCTGAGATGAGATCGAGGTGGCGCGTTTCGAACGCCTTCGCCGCCGTCTCGAACTGGGTCCGGGCGCCGCGAAGTGCGGCCGCTGCGGCGTCGTGAAGAAGATCGGTGACGCCGTTCATCGCGGAGACGACGACCGCAACATCGGGTGCCGCGCGCCGGACGTGCTCCGCTGCCGTGCGCACAGCGTCGACTCCACCGACTGCGACTCCGCCGAACTTGAATACCTGCGGCCCCGCCATCAGCGCTTCACTCCTTTGTAGAGGTAGGCGATCCCGAACGTGAGCGCCTCAAATTCGATCGAAGCGAAATCGCCGGCGCTCCGCATCAGATCGACGAACTGCTCGCGGCAGGGAAACGCCCCCGCCGAGCTCTCGAGATATTCGTACGCCTCGGGCCGGCCCGTGACCACGCCGCCGATCCGGGGCATCACGCGACGTCGATACCAGTCGTATGTGCGTGAGACGAGCGCGTTTGACGGCTGCCCGAACTCGAGCACCATCACCCTGCCGCCACTCTTGACGACCCGCGCCAGCTCCGCGAGACCGCGCTCCGGATCATTCACGTTCCGGATGCCGAACGAGATGCTCGCGATGTCGAAGGACGCGCTGTCGTAGGCAAGCTCGGTGACGTCGGCAACCTCGAAGAGGATGTCGGCTGACTTGAAACGGGCGAGCTCGAGCATCTCGGGCACGAAATCGGTTCCGATGACCTCGCCATTCTTCACGGCCTTCTTGAACGCGATCGCGAGGTCGCCTGTGCCAGTGGCGCAGTCGAGGACGCGATCTCCCGGCACGGCGCCCGACCAGCGGACCGCGCGACGCCGCCAGCGATGGTGAATCCCGGCTGAAAGGACGGTATTTGCGCGGTCGTACTGCCCCGCAATCGAGCGGAACATCTCACGGATCCGCCGCTCGTCGGGGCCGCGGTATCCGCGGTTTTGCTGCTGCTCATTGCTGCTCAAGACGACGCGATCTTACAATCGCCGCGCGATGCCGCGCGATTTCGCATTCATTCAGACGGGTCCGGACCGTCTTTTCGTCGGATGGGGACCGTTCGAGCAATTGCCATTTCGCCGCCCGCAGCGGCCCGCATTCTTCATCACCGACTTCTTTCTCGATGAGGCAAAACCGTGGTGGCATCCGGCCGAATCGGAGGAGATATCGGTCGACGAGCTCGTCAGGAAGTTCGGCGAGCAGGGTCATCACCATCCCGACATCGACTGGCAGCCGCTCTCGTCGCGTCGATTCGAAGAGCTGTTCGAGTCGGCGCAGGCAGGCATCGCGTGCGGGGACTTCAAGAAGATCGTGCCCGTCGTCTTCGAAGAAGGAGAGATCGTTCGCGGCAACGCGCCGTGGCGCGAGCTGATCGAGCGGCTCGCCTCCCTTCCACGCGGACTGTGGGCATACGGCTGCTCGATCGGCTCGCGCGGATTCATCGGCGCTACGCCGGAGGTTCTCTTTCAGTCGCGCGGCCGCGGCTATTCGACGATGGCGCTCGCCGGGACACGTCCACTCGCCCGCGCGGGCGAGCTGCTGAACGATTCGAAGGAGATGCGCGAGCATCGCATCGTCGTCGACGACATCGTGCGGCGGCTCGCTCCATTCGGCAACGTCGAGATCGGCGCGCTCGGCATCATGCGGCTGCCTGCGATCGCGCATCTCATCACCCCCATCTTCTTCATGGAGATCAGCGAAGAGCGGATGTCGTTCGCGGACATGGTGCGCCGCCTCCACCCAACCGCCGCCCTCGGCGTGTCGCCTCGAACCGAGGCGGGAGAACGATGGCTGCGCGAACACGACCGCGATGCGCAGCGGAGGACGTTCGGTGCACCGTTCGGCTTCGAGCGCGAAGAGCGCTTTGCGGTCGCGCTCGTCAGCATCCGCAACATCGAATGGGACGAACGTCGCGTCAGGATCGGATCGGGCGCCGGCATCATCGCGGAAAGTCTCGCGGACAGTGAGCTCGAGGAGCTCCGGCAGAAGCGCGAGCAGGTGAAAGCCCTCTTCGGGCTGCGCGTCGAGGCGTGGACGTGACCAACATCGCGCGAGCGCGCGAGCTCATCGACGAGGTCCGGCGCGCAGGAGTCAGTGACTTCTGTGTTTGTGCCGGCTCGCGAAACAGTCCGTTGATCGCGGTGCTCGACAACACCGCGGACGTCCGGCTCTTCTCGTTCGTCGATGAACGGTCGGCGGCCTTCTTCGCGATCGGGAGGGCAAAGCAGAGTGGCCGGCCTGCTGCGGTCGTGACGACCTCGGGAACAGCGACGGCGGAGCTGTTGCCCGCGGCGGTCGAGGCGTTCTACTCCTCGATTCCGATCGTGCTCATCACTGCGGATCGCCCGGCCCGCTTTCGTGGCACCGGCGCGCCGCAGTGCATCGATCAGGAGCGGATCTTCGGCGTGCATGCAGCGACGTCCTTCGAACAGTGGTCGCGGCACGCGCCGCTTCATCTCAACATCGAGTTCGACGAGCCTCTGATTGACGATGACCTCCGCCGCTGAGATCCCGTTCCGGCGGCCGCTCGTGATCGTCAGCGGGCTCTCTGCGGCGCATCGCGAGATGGTGCGCGATTTTGCACTCGCGTTGAACGCGCCGGTCTATGCCGAACCGTCATCGGGAATACGCGAGGACGAGCGACTTCGCGATCTGCTCGTGAGCGCCGGCGAGCGGATGCTCGCGCGCGGGAGCTTCGACGGCGTCGTCCGGATCGGTGCCGTGCCGACAGTGCGATTCTGGCGCGACCTCGAAGAGAGCCTCGCCGATCTCCCGGTGGTCAGCTTCAGCGACGCGCCGTTTCCCGGACTCAGTCGCGGTCAGGTTCATCCAATCGATTTTCCTTCCGTGACCGCGCGCGATCGCGATGATCGTTTCTTTTCCGAGGACCGGCGGTTCGCGGGAGAGATCGGTGCGATTCTCGATCGCGAGCCCGAATCGGAGCTGGCGATGGTCCGCGCGCTGTCGCGCGAGATGCCAGCTCAGTCGCGCGTCTACCTCGGCAACAGTCTTCCGATTCGCGAGTGGGATCTCATCGCCTCCCGTGAGCCGAAAGGATTCGTGTGCGAGGCGAACCGCGGCGCTAACGGCATCGACGGTCAGCTCTCGACGTTCTTCGGCTGGTGCGCGCCGCGCGCGAACAACATCGCCGTCCTCGGTGACCTCACGGCGCTGTACGACATGAATGCGCCATGGATCGTTCCGCAGCTCGGCGACGACGTCGCGTTCACGATCACCATCATTAATAACGGCGGCGGACGCATTTTCTCGCGCGTCGCTTCGTTGCGTGCGATCGATCGCAGGCTGATGGAGAACTCGCACACGCTGAGTTTTGAACCGTGGGCAGAGATGTGGGGACTTCCGTACGGCGACCGTTCGGCTGTGCGGTCGGTCCTCGAGCTTCGTCCGGAAGAGGCTGCGAGTGCTCGCGTCTGGCAGGCCTATGACGCCCTCTGGTCATGATGATCACCGCGCTGCACGGATTCCTCGGCCTTCCGTCGGATTGGGATTTTCTGCGTGCCGCCGGGCTCGAGGTCGATTCGCGCAATCCCGGCCACATCCCTCCGCGTGGTGACATCCTTCTCGGCTACTCGATGGGAGGCCGGCTCGGGCTCCGAGCGCTGCTCGATGGAGCTCGATACACGCGCGGCGTCATCGTCTCAGCGGGACTCGGGATCGAGGTCGAGGAGGAGCGCGTTGCGCGGCGGACGGCGGACGAATCGTGGGCGAGCCGCTTCGAGACCGAAGAGTGGTCTGGACTGATGAGGTCGTGGGATGCGCAGCCGATCTTCGGCGGTCACCGCATGGTGCGCCGCGAGTCTGATTTCGATCGCGCGACGCTCGCTGACGATCTGCGCCGTCAGTCGCCCGCGGCGCTCGAGCCGCTCGCTCCGCGTCTGCACGAAATCGCGATCCCGATCCTCTGGATTGTGGGAGAGCGCGACCCCAGGTACGTCGCTCAGGCGCGGCGCGCCGTAGCGCTTCTGCCGGACGCGGAGCTCTGGATCTGCCCTGGCGCGGCGCATCGCGTGCCGTGGGAGCAACCCGAGTTGTTCGCGGCCCGTTTGCTGGCGATATAGTTCGCGGTCCTATGGCCGAGAAGTGGACCTCGATCCGCAAGTATCAGGACATCAAGTTCGAACGCACAAGCGACGGGATCGCGAAGATCACGATCAACCGTCCCAAAGTGCGCAACGCGTTCCGCCCGCAAACGGTCGTCGAGATGAAAGAGGCGTTCGATCTCGCGCGTGACGAGAGCGAGATCGGCGTCATCATTCTGACCGGCGAAGGTCCCGACGCGTTCTGCTCGGGCGGCGATCAGAAAGTTCGCGGCAAGGCGGGTTACGTCGATCCTAAAGGGATTCCGCGCCTCAACATTCTCGACGTGCAGAAGCAGATTCGCAGCATGCCGAAGCCGGTCGTCGCGATGATTGCCGGCTACGCGATCGGCGGCGGACACGTTCTGCACGTTGTGTGCGATCTCAGCATCGCGGCCGACAACGCGCGCTTCGGTCAAACGGGACCGAAGGTCGGCTCATTCGATGCGGGACTCGGTTCGTCCTACCTCGCGCGCATCGTCGGACAGAAGAAGGCGCGCGAGATCTGGTTTCTCTGCCGGCAATACGATGCGCAAGAAGCGCTCGAGATGGGCCTGGTGAACGCGGTCGTTCCTCTTCGCCAGCTCGAGAAAGAGACGTTGAAATGGTGCCGCGAGATGCTGCAGCACTCACCGATGGCGCTGCGCTTTATCAAGGCCGCGCTCAATGCTGACTGCGATGGCCAGATAGGCCTCCTCGACTTCGGCGGTAACGCCACGCTCCTCTATTACCTTTCGGAGGAAGCGCAGGAAGGGCGCAACGCGTACATCGAGAAGCGCAAGCCTGACTTCAAGAAGTTTCCGCGGTATCCGTAGCGATGGCGCTGAAGGCGTGGCTGTTCGCCTCGCGTCCCAAGACGCTCTCCGCGGCGGTCGCGCCGGTACTCGCCGGAGCCGCGCTCGCGCTCGAAGAGAATCGCGATCTTCCGCTGAGGTACGCGCTTTACGCCCTGCTCGGCGCGGTCTTCATTCAGATCGCGACGAACTTCATCAACGATGCGCTCGACTTCAAGCGCGGCGCTGACACCGCGGCACGTCTGGGGCCGCTTCGCGTCACTCAGGCGGGGCTGCTCTCTCCCGAATCAGTGCTGCGCGCTGCGTACGTCTGCCTGGGGATCGCGGCGCTCTTCGGCATCCCTCTGATTCTTCGCGGCGGCTGGCCGCTGCTTGTCATCGGCGTCGCGTCGATTGTGGCGGCATACGCGTACACCGGCGGGCCGTATCCGCTCGCGTATCACGGCCTCGGCGAGCTGTTCGTGCTGTTGTTTTTCGGCATCGTCGCTGTGGGAGGGACATACTTCGTCCTCACGCTGCGATTCGGATTGCATGTCTTTCTTGCGGGACTCGCGCTCGGTCTTCTGGCGGTCGCGATCCTTGCAATCAACAACCTGCGTGACATCGACGGCGATCGTGCGAGCAACAAGCGGACGCTGGCAGTGCGCATCGGAGAACGGGGCGCGAGAGTTGAGGTCGCAATCGCCGCGCTTCTGCCGTTCGCGCTGTTGTTGTTCATGCCGCGGTTTTTCCTGACGCTCGCCGCCTTGCCCGTGGCGCTGGTGCTTGTGTGGAAGGTTTATGCGAGCAGGGGCGCCGAATTGAATCGCTGCCTCGCGATTGCGGGTGTACTGCAGTGGATCTTCAGCCTGCTCTTTCTTGCGTCGGTTCTGATCTGAACGATCGGACCGCGTAAGCGAGCGCCGCTGCGACCACGACCCACATGACCAGCCCCGCGACCGTTCCGAGGTAGCGGTACGGGTTCTGGTTCGCCACGCTTGCGTACCACCACGGCCAGCCGCCCTGCCAGGCGCTGTATGTGATGAACAGAAAGAGAGAAGCGATTGCGTTGAGAGAGAGAGCAATCCTCCAGCGAAAGGCGAACGGAAGCAGTGGGATGATCCATGCGATGTACTGAACGCCGAATCCGGGAGCCAGTGTCAGCAGAACCATGACGATGATCGCGACACCGAACAGCAGGCGCCGCCGATCTGTGACTCCGCGGCGGATGAGAGACGCAGTCGCGATGATGAGGCCCATGTAGACGACGAAACGCCCGAACGTCCGGTACCAGATGTACAGATTCAGGGCCGGATCTCGAAGGGCGGTGATCCTGTTGCCGAGGAACACAGCCCAGCCGGTGACGCCCCATTCGTTCGGTAACCCGCCCCCATATCCGAAGATGCGCCGCACAAGCAGCGGCCCGCCGCGCACGACTGCCGGCAGGAACGAGGCGATGGCCGATACCGAGAATGCTCCCAGGAAAAAGGGCCACTGTCGCCCGACCGCGACGAGAAACAGCGGCACGAACAGAAACGGCACGATCTTCACCGACACAGCGCAGGCGAGGATCAAACCCGCGATTGCAGCCGCCCGCCGATCGGGCATCGCGAATCGCGCCGCAAGCACAGTGAGCGCGATCATCGCGGAGTCACTGTTGCAATGAAAGGCTGAGACGAAGGCTGCTGCCGGTGAGAGTAGAACGAAGAGGGCCAGGGCGCGGCCACGATCGACGCTCTCGGACTTGCCGATGCTGTACAACGCGATCGCCGCAACGACGTCGGCCGCAATCTGAACGAGGCGGAAGAGATCGATGAAGGCGAGATCGAGCGCTCGCGCAGCAGCGGCGATCGCCCCCGCCGCCGCGAGCGCTGCCGGCGGATGGTTGATCATGTGAGTGATCGAGTAGGTGCGGATGACCCCCACCTCGCGCACCATCGATGCCCAGCCGCTCCAGAAGTTCGCGTCGTTGGTGCCATAGCTCGTTGCGGTCAGAACGAGCCGGAAGGTGATGCCGATCAGGCAGAGAAGAAGAAATCGACTCCGATTGATTGCGAATGACGGCAAGCCAAACCATGGTAAACGATGCCCGAATCGGTGGCGGTCCCATGATCGACTGGTCGAGTGACGAGACGCATCTGCTCCTCAACCCGCGGCTTCCCGAGAAGGACCGCGAGGCGCTCGTCCGGCTCCAGCGAAGCGTCCCGGCGCTCGCTGCCCACGTCTGGATCGCGAGCTCAGGAACGAGCGGCGCGCACAAGCTTGTGGCGCTCTCGAAGCGAGCGCTTCTCGCGTCGGCGGAGTCGGTCAACCTTCATCTTCGTGCGAACTCCTCCGACGTCTGGCTCTCTGTGCTCCCGACATTTCATGTGGGCGGCCTCGGGATCCTCGCCAGGGCGGCGCTGAGTGGCGCTCGCGTGGTTGCCGCACACTGGGACGCGCGGGGTTTCGTCGACCTTGTTGCGGGCGAGCGAGTCACTCTGGCCTCACTCGTTCCTGCGCAGGTGACTGATCTGGTTGCTGCTCGTCTCGTCTCGCCCTCGTCGATGCGCGCAGTGGTCGTTGGAGGCGGCGTCCTGCGCGGGGGCCTGTATCGCGAGGCGCGGGCTCTTGGCTGGCCACTCTTGCCCAGCTACGGGCTCACCGAGGCTGGCTCGCAGGTAGCGACAGCGGACATTGGTGGCCCGGAGTTGAGGCTGCTTCCCCACGTGGAGTGCACGATTGTCGACGAGCGGATCGTGATTCGCACACCGGCGCTGCTCACCGGCTATGCGGTGGAAGGAGAGGGAGGGGGAGGGGGACGCTTTTTCGACCCGAAGGTCGATGGGTGGTTCACGACTGAGGACCGTGGAGTGCTCGAGGGGAACGTACTCGAGATTCTTGGCCGGACGTGGGAGTTCGTCAAGATCGGCGGCGAGTCAGTCGATCTCAAGCGGCTCGAGGCGGTGCTGGAAGAGGTTCGAGGTGTGGCCGATGTCGCGTTGGTTGCACGTCACGATGAGCGGCTCGGGCATGTGCTTGTGGTCGCTGCAGCGGGGGAGGTCGGTTCCAGCGTCGGTTTGTTCAACAAGAGGGTTCTTCCATTCGAGCGGATTCGGCGCATCTTCCAGGTGGACGCGATCCCGCGCACGGAGCTCGGCAAAGTGCGGTCCGGGGAGCTGACGAAAATCATCGAATCTCTGGAATAGGGGTAGGGGCGATGTCGTTGTGCGGGGTCCTCGCGACGAGGATGTTCTCTGACAATTGGCGTAACTTCAGCGTTTTCAGTCGGTTGTGCTAAGGCGCACGACAGCACCAGCTTCTTCCCCGAATCGGCGTAAGTCTCAACTGCACAGCAACTTGTGCACAAGTTGGGTGGGAATATGGTGTGAGGTGATGAGGTTGAGACGGATCCCTGCGACAAATCCCTTAAGGAGTGGCGGGTGGGCTGGAATAGGGCGGTAAGGGAAAGAGTTCCAACAGTTCCCGGCGCGACTCACACAGCGGCGGGCTCGCAGTTAGAATCGGCGCCTCGCAGTTCGATGTAGTCCTCGGTAGTTCGATCTTTCCAACTCTTACAAAACGCAGAAGTTACGCAGTGTCCGGGTCAGCCGGAATGGGTTCGCATCGTCGGAAACATTTCGCTTGACACGGACGGAGGGGTCTGGCAATCTAGCCGCCCTTTCGACGAAGAGTCGGTTCATTGACAACTGAATAGGATAGCAAGCAGACAACGTGATTCCTTCGAGAATCAGTTGCGCGCAGCAATGCGTGCAGTGATCTCAAACTAGAAATGTTCGTGCTAGACACGAACCGAATAACACAGATCAGTCGTTACTGACTGATCCGGTATCAGACTTCAAGTTAAAGCAGCCGCAAGGCTGCACATATAAACTGGAGAGTTTGATCCTGGCTCAGAATGAACGCTGGCGGCGTGCTTTACACATGCAAGTCGAGCGAGGCGGCCCGCAAGGGTCAGTCGAGCGGCGAACGGGTGAGTAACGCGTGGATAACCTGCCCTGAGGTGTGGAACAACCAGGGGAAACTCTGGCTAATACCGCATGATACCGAGAGGTCAAAGGGGGCTCGCAAGGGCTCTCGCCACAGGAGGGGTCCGCGTTCGATTAGCTAGTTGGTAGGGTAATGGCCTACCAAGGCGACGATCGATAGCCGGCCTGAGAGGGTGATCGGCCACACTGGAACTGAGACACGGTCCAGACTCCTACGGGAGGCAGCAGTGG
>JAENWF010000150.1 GCA_016650215.1 Thermoanaerobaculia bacterium | reverse complement strand
CCTTTCATCCTGAGCGAAGCGAAGGATCTACTGAGAGCACGAGCGAAACGCGTGCACAGCTCGAAGAACGTGTCGCGAGGATTGATACACCGTTGCCCGTGCTATCAGAAGATCCTTCGCTTCGCTCAGGATAGGGATCCTTCGCTCAGGATTACGATTCTTCAGTCACGCACGAACGCACCATGGCGCTGAGCATGCTGATGTCGAAGGGCTTCGGAAGGAAGGCGCAGATGCCTCTGTCGACGGCAGTCACGACCTCGGGGTCGCGGTTGGCGCTGATGACGATGACGGGAATGCGGGAGAGGGCAGCGTCGCCCATGCGCACCTGAAGCACGTCCCATCCGGAGACGAGCGGCATCATGAGATCGAGGACGACGACGTCCGGCGCCTCCGAACGCATCAGCTCGAGAGCCTCTTTGCCGTTGCTCGCTTCAGAGAACTCGTACCCATACCTTTTGAGTGCGGCGACGATCAGTTTTCGGATCGCCGGATCGTCATCGACGACCAGTACGCGAGACGTCTTCCCCGCCGCCACCGCCTCGTTGCTTTGAGCCATGGGGCTGAAGGCCTGCATAACGGGTGCCCCGCGGGGAATTGCAGAGGGGGTGTCAGCGTATTGAGGGCCGTGAAGGTAGCGGTCGCCATGTCGGGCGGCGTCGACTCGTCGACGGCCGCGTACATCCTCAAATCGGCGGGCCACGAGGTCGTTGGTTTGTCGATGCAGATGTACGACAACCTCACGAATGCCGACACGACGTATGGCGGATGCTGCACGATTGATGACCTCGCCGATGCGCGTCGCGTCGCCTGGAAGCTCGAGATTCCGCACTTTACGCTCAACCTCGAATCGAATTTTCACGAGAAGGTCATCACGCCGTTCGTGCAGGGATATCTGAGCGGCGTGACGCCGAGTCCGTGCGTGCTCTGCAACACGCACGTGAAGTTCGATCTCTTTCATCAGAAGGCGCGTGCGATCGGCGCCGATCGAATCGCGACAGGACACTACGCGCGTCTCACGACCGGCGTTAATGGACAGCTCGAGCTGCGGAAAGCGCGTGATCTCGCGAAAGACCAGTCATATTTTCTGTTCGAGCTTTCGCAGGAGCAGCTTTCCGAATCGCTCTTTCCCCTCGGCGATCTGACGAAGCCGCAGGTGCGAGCTCTCGCCGCGGACGCTGGCCTTTCGGTCGCCAGCAAGAAGGAGTCGTACGAGATCTGTTTCGTGCCGGAGAAGGATGGCTACGGCAAGATCGTGGAGCGCGAAGCGGGAGTCGCGCCGGGTGAAGGTGCGGGTGAGATCGTCGATCTCGACGGCAACGCCGTCGGAGCGCACGACGGTTACTACCACTTCACGATCGGCCAGCGGCGCGGATTGGCGGTCGGTGGGTCCGCTGACCGGACCTACGTCGTCGATGTGAACGCCTTCACGAAGCGGGTGACGATCGGACCGGGCTCCGCGCTCGAGAAGAGCGAGTTGAATGCGGAGCGCGTGCATTGGATTGCCGGCTCGGCACCTTCTTCCTCCGTCGAAGTTCAGGCGCGCGTTCGTTCGCGGATGGCTGACGTCGCTGCGACAGTCACGCCGCTCGATGGCGATCGCGCCCGCGTGGCTTTTGCGCAGAAGGTGCGCGGCGTTGCTCCGGGTCAGGCCGTAGTGTTCTATCAGGACGACGTGTGTCTGGGTGGCGGGTGGATCTCTAGACAACCCTGAGCGAAGCGAAGGGTCTTCTGAGAGCACGAGCGACACGCGTGCGGCTCAACGGGAAGCTTGGATCCTGCGGTAGCTCTCGATGAGAAAGTTCTCTCGCTGCCCTTGCTATCAGAAGATCCTTCGCTCCGCTCAGGATGGTGAAGAGCGTTACTCCACCGTCACACTCTTCGCCAGATTCCGCGGCTGATCCACATCGGCGCCTCTCCGCAGCGCGATGTAGTACGCGAGAAGCTGCGTCGGGATCACTGACAGGATCGGCTGCAACGGTTCGACGGTCCACGGGATCTCGATCACGTCGTCGGCGAATTTCTTCATCTCTTCGTCGCCTTCGTCGCAGATGACGATGAGTTTCCCGTCGCGCGCTTTCACTTCCTGCAGGTTCGAGACGACCTTGTCGTAGACCGGCGTGTGCGTCGCGATCGCGACCACCGGGAGATTTTCGTCGATCAGCGCAATCGGGCCGTGTTTCATCTCGCCAGCCGGATACCCTTCGGCGTGGATGTACGAGATTTCCTTCAACTTCAGCGCGCCTTCGAGTGCGATGGGGTAATGAACGCCGCGCCCGAGGAAAAGGAAATCCTGCGCACGCTGATATTTGTGTGCGAGCTGCTCGATGTGCTTCTCCTGCTTCTTGAGCAGCGTCTCGATTTTGTGCGGGATGACGCTCAGCTCGTGCATCGCGTATCGGATGTCGTCCTTGTCCAGGCCGCGGAGCTGCTTGATGTAGAGCGAGAGGAGATAGAAGGCGGTGAGCTGCGTGGTGAACGCCTTTGTCGACGCGACGCCGATCTCCGGTCCCGCGTTCGTGTAGATCACGCCCTCCGACATGCGTGTCGCGGCGGCGCCGATCACGTTGCAGATCGTGACGAGCTTCGCTCCCTTCGCCTTCGCCTCCTGCATGCCGGCGATCGTGTCGGCGGTCTCGCCCGACTGCGTCACACCGATCAGCAGCGTCCCGTCGTCGACGATCGGATTGCGATAGCGGTACTCCGATCCGTAGTCGACCTCGACCGGCAGGCGTGACGCCTCTTCCAGCAGAAACTTGCCGACGAGTCCCGCGTGCCACGACGTGCCGCAGGCGACGATGTGAATCTTCCGGATCTTCGCCCACTCCTTCGGCGTGAACTGCAGATCGTTGAAGAAGATCTCGGCCGACTCTTCGAACATGCGGCCGTTGAAGGTGTCGCGCACCGCACGCGACTGCTCGTGGATCTCCTTGAGCATGTAGTGGCGGTAGCCTTCCTTTTCCGCCATGACCGCGTCCCAGAGGATCTTCTTCGGCTCGCGATGCACCGGCTTGTCGTCGGCGGTGAAGACGTCAACCTTCTTGTCGTTCGCGATGATGTACTCGCCATCCTCGAGGTAGATGATGTTGCGTGTGTAGGCGAGGAGCGGCGCGACGTCGGACGCGATGATGTTCTCCCCCTCGCCGAGGCCGACGACGAGCGGCGGGCCCTGCTTCGCGGCGATGATCGTGCCGGGCTCGTTCGCGTTGATCATCACGAGCGCGTAGTGACCTTCGAGCTCCTTGAGAGTCTTCTTCACCGCCGGCTCGAACTTCATTCCACTCTTCATCTTCTCTTCGATGAGATGCGCGACCACTTCGGTGTCGGTCTCGGTCTTGAACTCGTGCCCTGTCTTCTGAAGTTGGTGCTTGAGCGGGAGGAAGTTCTCGATGATGCCGTTGTGGATGACGACGACCGTGCCAGTGCAGTCACGGTGCGGGTGCGCGTTGTTCTCGTTCGGCTTGCCGTGTGTGGCCCAGCGGGTGTGCCCCATGCCGAAGGTTCCGTGCAGCGGCTTGTCAGCGAGCTTCGCCTCGAGGTTCGCAAGCTTTCCCTCGGCACGCACGACTTCGACCCCATTGCCGTTGACGACCGCAACCCCGGCACTGTCATAGCCGCGGTATTCGAGCTTCCTCAGTCCGCCGATGAGTACCGGCACCACATCGCGAGTGCCGACATATCCGATGATTCCGCACATTTCGTTATCCGTTCCTCGAAGTTCGTTGTCCGTTAGAATCCGCGCCGGTGAAACGATTCAGCGCCGTACTCCTCGTCCTCGCCATCGGCTGCGGAAAGCGCGGTGACCCGCGCCCGCCAATCCCGATCATTCCGCAGGCGACGAGCGATCTCGTTGTAACACAGCGCGCGAATCGGGTCCTTCTGTCATGGAGCTATCCCTCGCTGACGACGGCGGGCCGGAGCCTGACGGAGCCGCGGCGTGTCGTCGTCTACCGATACAGCGAGCCGTTGCCGCCCGTTGTATCGACCGGCTCAGCGGGACCGGGAGATGCCGGAGTCCCGCGGCCGATCGCGCAATTCGCGTCGATCCCGGGACTTGCACCAGCTCAGTTCGCAAAGCTCAGCACGCGCATCGAGAGCATAGAAGGCGCCAACATGACGAGCGCGACTGTTGGCTCCCGCCTGGCTTATGAGGACGCGCCTCCGTTTCGAACCGCGGCCGGCCAGCCGCTGCGGTACACCTACGCAGTCGTGACCGAGGGGATGTCGGCGAAGAGCGAGCTGTCGAATCTCGTATCGATCGTGCCGCTCGATGTCGCGGTGGCGCCGATGTCACTGACTGCGTCGGCGCAGCCGCAGGGCGTCGAGCTGCGCTGGACCGCGCCGTCGGCATCGGCGACCGGTGCCGAGGTGCCTGTCATCACGGGCTACAACATCTATCGCGGGGGTGGCGACGCGATGAGCGGCGAGCTGCCACAGCCGATCAACACAACGGCGGTGACCGACACGAACTTCACCGACACGCCTCCATACGGTGAGCATGAGTACCGCGTGACGGCGGTCGCGGCTTCGGGGCCACCGCGGATCGAGAGCGATCCCTCGGAGCCGGCACGCGCAAACTTTCGTGATCTCATCGCGCCGACTACGCCCTCGGGACTCCAGGCCCTCGTCGAGACTTCGCAGATCCGTCTGATCTGGGACCCGGTCGATGCGGCCGATCTTGCGGGCTACAACGTCTATCGGATCGAGGCAGCGGGCCACGATGTGAGCAAGTTGCACGAGACCGGACGTCTGCTCTTCACGCCCGGCATGACGACCGCGGCGAACTTCCTCGACACGATTCCGGCTCCCGGCCTGCTTTTCCGCTACGAAGTCACCTCTGTCGACAAGAGCGGCAACGAGAGTGCGGCCGCAAAAACCGGCTGGGTGCTGGTGCCGAAAACTCCGTAGTCCATTGCGAAGACCGCGGCGGGCGAGGGCGCCCGCCGCCACACAAAGTCACATTTTCTGATCTTGGGGACGCCGCGATTTTATGAAGCCGGCTTGAAGTTGGAGACGTTGCCGACCCGGAGCCATCGGCCGTTCTCCT
>JAENWF010000149.1 GCA_016650215.1 Thermoanaerobaculia bacterium | reverse complement strand
CGCTGAACATCGCGCGCGCGTGGCTCGGCGAGCACCGGATGTCGTCTGGTCAGCTCTACAACCGCATCCGCGAAGTGCGCGGCCTCAACTACGGCGACTACGCGTACATCGAGTATTTCAATCGCCCCGGCGGGCAGTTCTTCCCGAGCCCCAACATCGCGCGGCGTTCGCAGATGTTCGAGCTCTGGATCCGCCCGGTCGTTCCTGAGAATGCGCAGATGTCGCTGCGCATCGCGCTCTTCGAGCTGCAGAAATTGATCGACAACGGTCTCACACAGGAACAGTTCGAGACCACGCGCGACTATCTGATGAAGAACGCGTACCTGATGACTGCCAACCAGAACCAGCGCCTCGGTTACGCGCTCGATTCCTGGTGGTACGGCATGCCGGATTACGTCGATCACATGCGCGCGCAGTACCGCAAGCTCACGCGTGACGACGTGAACCGCGCGGTCAGGAAGTATCTCTCGGCAAAGAACCTTCACGCGGTCATCATCACGAAGGACGCGCAGGGGCTGCGCGACCTCCTGCTGGCCGACGGCGCCTCGTCGATCAAGTACGACGCAGCGAAGCCCGACCTGGCGGATGAGGACCTTCTCATCGGAGCCATGAAGCTTAAGATCGCCCCCGAGAAGATCCGCATCGTTTCCGTCGATGACGTTTTCGCTAAGTAAGACGGGCAGAGCTGTTGCACACTGGGCGGCGACATGAAGAAAGTTGTCGCCGCCCTTTTTCTTTTCGCCGCGCCGCTGCTCGCGCAGACATCTGACCAGATCACGTTTCAGCGGACGTTCCTACTCCGCAATTCAACCGGAACGACGTTCAATCCGGGCGAGACCCCGCGCCGGCCGCACATCATCGAGCGCGGAGCGTGGACCACGTTTTACGACGGCGCGCTGTTCCTCACGTTCAGCAGTGAGACTGGCCCCGAGGATCAGCGTAACGAGATCTTCTCGACGAATTGGGTCGGCGGCGGCGCGCAGCGAGCACTCGGATCGCGCGGCCTCGTGCTCTTCCGCGGTCGCGCTTCTCTCGAGCCGGTGACCGTCCCCGAGAAGGGATACCCGCAGATGCTGCAGTTCATTTCGGCGGAAAGCGGCGGGCCGCTCCTCGATTCGATGCGTGCTCACGACCTGATCGGCGAAGCGGCCATGCACCTAGCCTTCCGCACAACCACGGCTTCGTTCGTTCATCTCTACACAGGTCTTGTCGGCACGCCGGCGTTCGGCGCGGCCCCGTACGCGCTTCGCTCGTCGTCCGAGGAGTTTGCCGAGGCTCCGTTCGCGTACGACGTGCAGGAGACGATGCACGACTCGACGCAGGTAATCACGGCTGGATTCGGATCGCGATGGATCGCGCTCGAGGCGAGCGTCTTTCACGACGGGGTGACGACCGGACGCCATACGTCGATCGACAACGGCGATATCGATTCGCGATCAGCGCGGCTGACGATCACGCCCGTCCGAAGTCTCGCGCTTCAGATCTCGCGCGCGGATCTCGGCGATGACGAACGCGAGGCCACGTCCGCTTCGCTGACCTGGGCGAACGACCGCTTCGCGGCGAGCGCGATCTACACGACTCGCCAGACAGCGTCGGGTGAAGAGCTTTCGGCCGGGACCGCGGAGACGAAGATCATGCTCGGGAACAATACGTTCATGGCACGTGTCGAGGCGGTCGACCGTCCTTCGGGATTTCTCGGCAATCCCGCGGTTGAACGAACGGCGCATTTCACCGTCGGCTATCTCTACGACTTTTTCCGCCGCTACGGCTACCGCGCCGGTGCCGGCATGAATTTCGACTACCACACGCAAACGCACGACCTCGCGAATCGCTACGGGCACAAGCCGCAGGCGATTTACCTCTTCGCGAGAATCAGAACGGACGCCACGCGGAAGTGATCGCGGCAGATCTGATGAACTCGAGGGTACGGAAACCCGCCGGCTGAAGCCGGCGCCACGTCATGCATGGCTCGTGGCATGTGGCGGCCACGAAACCCAGAGGGGACGGAAACCCGCCGGCTGAAGCCGGCGCCACGTCATGTATCGCTCGTGGCACCATTCGTAAGCGACGTGGCGCCGGCTTCAGCCGGCGGCTTTTCGGTTCCTCTGATCTCGAATTGGGAACAGTCACCACGAACTCGGGAGCGAATCCGCATGAGCCATGCTCGATGTGGCGCCGGCTCTCAAGCCGGCGGGTTTCCGTCCTCTGTCGCCGCCACGCGTCACAGGAAACCTACTCCCCGAGCTTTCCCCTTAACGCGTTGAGCGCGGTTTCAAGCTCCGCGACCCGCTCCTCGAGATGTCGCACGCGCTCCGATACCGATTCGGCGCGCTCTGCGGGCGAGGAGGAGGTCACAGCTACCTCCGCCACCGCACCGCCGACCGTGTGCGCCCAACGCTCTTCCTTCTGGCCCGGCCGTCGAGTGAGCTGTTGCACGAGCGGCTCGCTGTGCGCGGCCATCTCGCGCAGCAGTTCCTCCGCCTCGGCGGGACTGGCAAACTGGTGCAGCCGGTCGCTGCGGCCGCGCAGCTCGCCAGCCGTCTGAGGGCCGCGAAGAAACAGGAGGGTAATGAGTGCTTTCTCTTTCCGATTCAGGTGCCAGACCGAATCGAGGTTGTGATCGAACCGCACCGCGCGACCGCCAAGAACCTTCCAGACGAATTTTTCGTCCTGAAGCCGATCGAGTGCGTGACGGACATCTTCCTCCGCCAACTCCATCGCCGGCTCACGGTTCGACTTCTGATTGCACGCGGCAACAAGCGCGTTGAGCGTGAGCGGGTAGTACTCGGGAGTTGAAAGCTGCTTCTCCATCAGAGAGCCGAGGACGCGCACCTCGGTCTCATTGAGCACCCGGGGGAAGCGTGGCCGCTGCTTCGCATCGGAATCAAGCGTCGGAATGAATGTCATGGACGACGAAGTCTATCGTCAACCCGTCACTCCGCGAACACCGGCGGCTTCGCCGGCCGCGGCTTCCCGAAGTGGTTGTCGACGCGCATCGCGACCTTCTGCGCGAGCGACATAAAGGTCGTCATCTTCCCGCCGAAAACATTGATGAGGTTTCCGCTTCGCACCACGCGGTAGTCGCGCGCGAGCGCGCTCGGATTCGCCGCGCGGCCGACCAGCGGCCGCACTCCCGCAAACGACGACGCAACGTCGTCAAGCGTGATCTTTTGTGCGAAATATCGATTGAACCGTTCGATGAGGTACTCGACCTCTTCCTCCGAAGCCTCGACTCCGTCGAGCGGTCGATCGTGCATGACTTCGGTGGTGCCGACGAGCGTCGTACCCTTCCACGGCAGCACGAAGAAGACGCGGCGGTCGCTCACCGACTGCAGCAGAAACGCGCTGTCGCTCACGCGATGTCGCAGAACCAGATGACTGCCGCGAACGAGCGACAGCACGTATCGTTCGCGCATCCCGTTCGCACGGAGCAGCTCGTTCATCCACGGACCGGCGGCATTGATGAGCATGTCGGCACGCTCCTCGCCGCGATCCGTCCCAACGATCCACTCACCGCCTGAGCGACCGAGGCGGGTGACGCGCGTTGTCTCGCGAATCGATGCACCGTCGCGCGTGGCGGATGCAACGACCGCCCGCACCAGCGCGAGATCATCGACCTGCGCATCCCAGTAGGAAAATCCGCCGCGGAGCGCCTCGCGCACGAGCGGCCCGCGGCTGAGCATCGCCGGGATGCCGAGGCGGCGATGGCGGTGGATGTTCTCGCGGCCCGCCAGTGCGTCGTAGAGAACCAGACCGGCACGGATGACGATGCGGCTGCGAGGAGTGTCGGCGAAAACCGGCAGCACGATCTCGAGCGGGTGGACCAGATGCGGCGCGTTCGCGAGCAGCCATGCACGATCCCGCAACGACTCGCGCACCAGGCCGAAGTGCATCCGCTCGAGGTAGCGGAGCCCCCCGTGAATCATCTTCGTCGTCTTCGACGACGTTTGCTCTCCGCAGCGTCCCTTCTCGAAAAGCGTAACGTCGTAGCCGCGCCGCGCGAGCTCCCACGCGATTCCAGTCCCGTTGATGCCGCCTCCGACAACGGCCACGCGATTCCCCGGAGTGCTCACCGTCACCTCATATCACGCAGGTGGCCAATCGTTTCCTCGCTCCTCCGGTTCAAAAGACCGGCGCCCTCCAGGGGAAGTCTCAACGCCAGCGCTACTTCTGACATAATCCTGGTCGCGAATGCCGATCCTGCAACTCGAGCTTCTTGGCGACTTTCGAATGCGCTCCGAAACGGGCGCGCTGGTCAATATCTCCGCGAAGAAGTCACAGGGGATGCTTGCGTTTCTCGGCGTCAAGCCGACGCAGCTGGTCTCCCGCGACAAGATGGCGAGCCTGCTGTGGAGCAGCACTGCGACCGAACAGGCGCGCCAGAGCCTGCGCCAGACCCTTTCGAGTCTTCGGAAGGAGCTCGCGGTGATCTCGCCCGACCGCAAGATTCTCGTTGAGGAAGGCGACTTTCTGTCACTCGACCCTGTGCTCGTCGGCGTCGACGCCGCCGATTTCGAGAAGCTGCTTGCATCGGGCTCCGATGAAGCGCTCGAACAGGCGGTAAAGCTCTACCGCGGGGATTTTCTCGAGGGCTTCGAGCTCGACGAAGAGCGCTTTGATCAGTGGGTTCTCGCAGAGCGCGATCGCCTTCACCGCGCCGCCCTCCGCGCGCACGTGCAGCTCATGGATCTGCAGACCCGGCAGGGCTCGCTCGATAATGCGATCGCAACGGCGCAGCAGTCGCTCCGCATCGATCCACTGCAGGAAGCCGTGCACCGCTCGCTGATGAAGCTCTACATGGATAGCGGCGATCTCGTCATGGCGCTGCAGCAGTACGACATCTGCGCGCGTACGCTCAAGCGCGAGCTGCAGATCGAGCCCGACGCGGAAACGCGGAAGCTCTTCCAGCAGATCGCACAGCTTCGCGCCAAGCGCGGCAGCGACGGGGCTGCGGCCCCCGCGGATGATCGGAAATCGATCCTCATCGTCGAGGACAACGTGCTCAATCGCGAGCTGACCACGGCGCTGCTCAAGACGGCCGGGTATCACGTCGTCGTCGCCCAGGATGGCGCCGAGGCGCTGATGCAGCTCGGGCGCGAAGAGGTCGATCTGATGCTCCTCGACGTCGACCTTCCGTTCATCGATGGCCACCGCCTCCTCGAGGCGGTCAAGGAGCAGGGAATCGACGTTCCGGCGATCTTTCTCTCGGGTCTACCGGGGGAAGAACCGGAGCTGCGGGCGTTCCAGATCGGCGCGAAGGACTTCATCCGCAAACCTGTGAAAAATAGTGTACTTCTGGCCCGCGTATCGCGCGTTCTCAAGGGCGAGTAATCGCCCCCGGCCGAGCTTGCCTTGATCTTGCATTGAACCTAGATTTATGGACATGCGAGACGGAAGAGTGCTGGTCGTAGAGGCAAATCCCGTTGTGAGCCGCGCGATCGAAAAAGCCAGCGGCTCGCCGACGTTCCTATGTGACACGGCCACCGACGGCTGGGCGGCGATCGAGCTGCTGGAAGCCGGTGACTACGCCGCCATCGTCATCGACACAGACATCCCGCGCCACAGCGGCTACGGCGTCCTCACCTATCTCCGCGAAGAGGTCGGCGAAGACACGATGCGTAACGTGATCGCGATGACAAACTTCGACCGCGAAGAAGTCCGTCGCAAAGTCGGCGGCACCGTCAGCGTGGTCAGCAAAGACGACGCGGTCGCGGCAGTGACTCGCGTTCTCAACGCTTAGTCAGTGCTGAGTGCTGAGTCCTGAGTGCTGAGTCGAGCAAGTCGACTCTGCGGATCCCGGCGTCATCCTGAGCTCGGGAATGGCGCGAGGCGCCACGGGAGAGGTGATGAACTCAGAGGGGAACGAAAAGCCGCCGGCTGAAGCCGGCGCCACGTCGTTCGCGAATGCTGCCACGAGCCATGCAT
>JAENWF010000148.1 GCA_016650215.1 Thermoanaerobaculia bacterium | reverse complement strand
GACATCCGGTGCTCGCCGAGCCACGCGCGCGCGATGTTCAGCGCTGCGAAGTCAGGATCGCGCCGCGTGATTGGAAGCGGAAGCCCGAGTGAGAGCGCGGTCGCCCGGGTCTCTTTCTGTACGATCTCGATCTCGAGCCCCTGCGGCTGATCCCCCGCGATCGCGGGAAGCGATCCGATCGTGGCAGGCGACCCGCTGCCGGCCGGAAGCTGCGCGATGTTGCTCCGGACACGCGCGATCATCTCCTCCGGATAATCGCCGGAGACGCCGACGACGAGGTTTGCGCGCGTGTAATTCGTCGCGATGAAGGTGCGGATGTCGTCGAGAGTGATCGCCTGGATGCCGGCGATGGTGCCGAGGGGTGTGTGTCCGTACGGTGTGCCGGCGTAGATGAGGTTCTGGAGCTGTTCCTTACCCAGCTCCTCCTCGTTGTTCGCCCGGAGGTCCTGCTTGAGCTCATTGAGCTGCGCATCGCGGAGGCGGGTGAAATCGTCCTCGCGCAGGCCGGGCGTCAGGAGCTGCGGCATGACGATGTCGAAGAAGCGCTTCAAGTTCTCGCGGTGGACGACGCCGCTGAAGGTCGTCATGTCCTTGTCGATTGATTGGAAGAACGCCCCGGCGATTGGATAAAGCGCCTTGTTGATCTCATCGATCCGCATCGCGCGCGATCCGGCGTCGACGATCATCGCGGCGGCGAGCACCGCCAGTCCCTCTTTTCCTTTCGGATCGTTCGCCGATCCGACCGTGAAGAGGAGCTTGGTCATGACGTTCGGAAGCACCGACTTCTGGGTGACGAAGCGGACCTGCGCCGCATCGGCGGCGGTGGTGGTAGCCGCAGGAGCAAAGGTCGCGAGCGCCGGGATTTTGCTGATCTCGGCCTGCATCGGATCTTTCGAGAGGGTGGTCACGACCAGATTCGCGTCAGTGATGTATTTCTTCGCGGTCTGCTGAATGTCGGCCGGCGTGATCGTCGCGAGCGTCCGGTAGACCTTGTTCAACGTGTCGTAGGAGCGCTCGTAGTGGGCGAAGCGGGCGATCGTCGCGGCGATCGTGTCGGTGTTGTCCAGCGCGCGGACGAATGAATAGCGCGAGCTCGACTTCGCGTCCTCGACGCGTTCCGCCGCCAAAGGACGGTCGCGCAGCGCGGCGACGGTCTTGAGGATCTCGTTGCGCACGATCGTCGAGTCGTTGATGTTCTTCACACGCGCGAAGATCGTGAAGAGAGAAGGGTCGACCGTGTTGCCGCCGAAGACGAAGAGCTGATCGACTTTCTGCTCCTGCTCGACGAGGCGCTTGTAGATGTCGGAGGTCTGGCCGAACTCGAGGTCGCCCATGATCTGCATTGCCGCGTGCTCTTTCGCGCTCGCGAACGCCGGGCCATGGAACGCGACGCTGACCCACGGCAGGGTCGGTGTCTGCCACGGGACATGCGCGTAGATGGGACCCTTGTGCGCAGGCTCCTGCGGGATGTCGACGCTGAACGTGCCGCGCTTCCATCCGCCCCAGTACTTCTCGACGAGCGGGAAGACTTCTTCCGGCTTCACGTCTCCGGCAACGATGATCGTTGTCTTCTCCGGCCGGTACCAGCGGCTGAAGAAGACCTTCGAATACTCGTACTGATTCGGCATGTCCTCGATGTCCTTGATGAAGCCCATCGTGGTGTGCTTGTAGGTGTGCGTCGTGAATGCTGCGTCGCGCTGGACCTCGAGCAGCTTGCTGATCGGGTTCGCGCTGTTCTTGTTGTACTCACCGAGCACCGCGCGCGCCTCGGTCTTGAACGCCTCCTCCGGATAGGAGAGGTTCTGGAAGCGGTCGGCCTCGATCTCGAGGATCTTCTCCAGGTCCTCCTTGGCGAACGTCGTGTGGTAGTTCGTCAGATCGTTCGAGGTGAAGGCGTTCTGTCGCGCGCCGCTCTTCGTGATGATGCCGGTGTAGACATCATTCGGATACTTCGGCGTGCCGCGGAACATCATGTGCTCGAAGAAGTGTGCGAAGCCCGATTTGCCCGGCTCGACCTCGTTGCGCGAGCCGGTCTGCACCGGGATCTGCAGCGAGACGATGTTCGGGAAGCCGGTCGGCACCACGATCACCTTCAGCCCGTTCGCGAGCGTCTTTTCAGAGGCTTTGAACGGCAGGATGTCGGGCGTTTCGGTCTTCTTCTGCGCGACGACAGCCGCCGCGACGAGCAGTGTGCAGAGGGCGAGGATGGTCGGTCTGATCATGGAGGCGCATCTTACCGATTCAGACCGCGGATGTGTCAGCGGCGTTACGGGTTCGTAACCACTACGCCGAACGCGCCGGCTTTTCGTCGCCGGGGATATCGAGCGGGCCTTGCTTCAGGTCCTCGCGGATGATGAGGTCGAGGAACATCTCGCGTACGCCGTTGCGGCCGTTCTTGTTGAAAACGCGGCGGACGTCGGAAGGCTTGAGCTTGATGCCGGACATCGCCTCGAGGTACTGGCAGAAGACCACCGCGCGTGAGCGGAACGAAATGATGAGAATGACTAGTAGAACGAGAGCGAACACCAGCGGCATCGCCGTCGTGAGGCTGGTGAGGTTGAACAGCGAAATGACGTTCATCGGACCGCCGGGGATTGTATCAGGGGGCGGCATCAAAGTTGTATCGGAGGTCACCGAGGAGGCGGCAGGAATGACTCTACAGGAAGGGCGGTATGAGCCGGTCTCGTGCGATTACCACGACGAGCTCGAGGTGGCGGCGATGCACAAGAAGGATGTCGAGCTGGAGTTCGATCTCGACGGCGTGACGCAGAAAGAGCGCGGAAAGATCGCCGACGTCTTCACCGCGAACGGCGCCGAGTTCGTGAAGTTCGCCACCGACGGCGGGCAGCTCGAGATCCGTCTCGATCAGATCATCTCGATGAAGGACGCCTGAGGCGTTGTACCATTGAGGAGCAATGCCGAAGGTTCTGTTCTATGCAGGGACGGCATTCTGCCTTTTCCTGGCACTGACGGGCGCTGCTGAGACGGCGCGCGAGCTGCGAAGCAGCAGCATCGCGTTCGGTGCGCTCGAGGCCGCCGGGGGAATCTCGAGCCGGGCGCCGTGGGCGATCCTCGTGGCGCTCGTGGCTGGACTCGCCACCGCGGCGATCTTCCTTCGGATGGCGGCGCTGCTCGCCGCGCGAAATCTCTTCGGGGCGTTTCTCGCGCTCTTCTCAGTGGCGGGCGCGGTCGTCTCGCTCGCCGCTGTCCTCCTGCTGCAGGCGCGGATCGTCTTTCTGACGCGCAGCGGCATCAATATCGAGGTTCTCTCCGAGATTCATTTCGTCGGCGTGCTGGTGCTCGCGTACTTTGTGTCGCTCACGCTGCTCGCGCTGAGGCCGTACTTCAAGGTGCAGGCGAGCCGTGTGCTTTCCGCGCTCGTGTTTCTCCCACTGCCGCTGTTCGTGCTGATGCTGATCCAGGAGCTGTTCGACGGTGGATCGCCCGCGCCGCTGCCGCCCTCGACGCCCGCCTCGCTCGTCTTCTTTGCAGTGATCTCGCTGCTCTTCTTTTCGATCGCCGTGCATTGCATCCGGCACCGCCATCTCTTCCTCGAGATGACGAATCTCCGCGAGTTGATGACCGGCCGCGTCGACCCCACCGGCCGCGGTACCACCCCCCGCCCGATCGGCGGGATCGCGTTCGACTCGTAGCAGTGACGAGTTACGAGTGACGAGTGACGAGTGACGAGTTACGAGTGACGAGTGCGTACACTTGTCACCCTCCGCTTGTCATCCTGAGCGAAGCGAAGGATCCCCCGCGTCCGGGCGATGATCGCTCACCTGCGGGGGATCCCTCGCCGTCTTCGCGGCTCAGGATGACATCGCTTACCATACGCGCCTCGAATGCGTGGCCTTAGCCGCATCGCCGCGGCAGCGACCGTCGCGATTGCAATTGCGATTCTGGTTCACATCGCCCTCGCCGGTGCGCCGCGGGCCGAGTCGCTCGCGTTCGCCGCTGTCGCGCTGCTCGTCGCAGGCGCTGTCGGCCTCTTCGCGCCGCCTGCCGTAGCGGTCGAACCGCCGCACGTTTCCGCCACGCCAGTCGTCGATGACGCCGCGCCCGAGGCGAAAGAGCGCGAGAGCAGCGTACTCGTCGCCAACATCATCTCGGCCGACGGGAGTGCCCGGCTTCGCGAAGACCTCGAGCGCGTTCTCTCCGGCATCGTGGCCGACGAGCGTGGAAAGATCACAGCTCATGACGGCGCCGGCATTTTCGCCACATTCCGCCGCGCGAATCACGCCGCCGCCGCGGTTCACGCCGCGCAGCGGATGCTGAGCAATGTGGACGCGGTGGCGCGCAGGCTCGAGCGCGAGATCCGGATCAGCATTGCGGTTCACTCCGGCGCGGGATCGCTCGACGCGGCAGCGCTCGAGATCTCCAATCTCACACGCGACAAGCGCGTCTCCGTTCTCGTGAGTGGCGCGACGCAGAGCCGAGCCGGGTCGGAAGCGAGCTCCCTCGCCCTCGTCGACGAACAGCCGATGCCGCTCTTCAGCTTCGCGCCAGTGCAGCGTACGCTGTTCTGAGGATGGCGTACGAATTCGAGCTCCACGAGCCGATCGCAGGCGCCGCGCAGCGGATCCTCGGCGAGCAGGTCGATCGCGCGACCGCACACCTCACTTCGAACGCCGAGCCTGCCGAGAAGCGCGTTCATAACGCCCGCAAGCGCTTCAAGGAGATCCGCGCGCTGCTGCGTCTTGTCGCTCCAAGCCTCGGAGGACAATTCGTCGTCGAGAACCGCTTCTTCCGCGACGTCGCGCGCGACCTCGCGGCCACGCGCGACGCCGACGCAGTCATCGAGACCGTCGCGAAACTGCGTGCCGCGGGCGACACGCCGGCGCTCAAGCGCCTCGAGCGCGCCCTGCGGCTGCGCCGGAAGTCGGTCGAGACCGCCGACCTTCAGGCGAGCGTCGCGAACGCCGTCGCACAGCTCCCACTAGTAATGGGGCGAGTGATGAACTGGCCGCCCATCCCCGAGCGATTCAGCACAATCGGTGACGGACTCGAGAAAATTTATCGGCAGGGGAGAGACGGATTTGCGCGCGCCGCCGGCGATCCAACGGCCGAGAATTATCACGAATGGCGCAAGCGGGTGAAGGATCACTGGTACCACGTCCAGCTTCTTCGCCGTGTCTGGCCTCCGATGATGAAAGCGTGGGAAGGCGTGCTCGAGCAACTCTCCGCCACCCTCGGCGACCATCACGACCTCGACGTCCTCCGCGCGCTGATCCCCGATGTCGCGACCGAAACCGATCGCGCCGCCATCATCGAGATCATCGACGTGCGACGTCTGGTAATCGAACAACTCGCGAACGACTTCGGCACACGCCTTTACAGCGAGACCCCTGCCGCATGGCGCGCGAGAATGCGTTCATGGTGGAAGGCCTGGCGCAACGAGTCTCCCTCGACATCCTGAAGCCGCCGGCCTAAGAGCCGGCACCACATCAAGCCCGAATGCCGCTACGAGCCATGCTCGAATCGAGTCCGGCCAGTGGGAACAGCTCTCGTTTCTCGTACTCGACGCGCTCGGACCTTCCTTTGGGCAGAGCAGCGCGGCTGTTCCTCACCTCCGTTGACGCCCTTCCTTAGTGCGCCCAGAATGGCGCCCACGCTGCATGGGAGAAACTGGTTATCGCATACGAGTCGGTGCGGGAGCTCTGCTCCTTCTTTGCGCCGCAACGCCAGCAGCCGCCGCAACCGATCCGAATGCCATCCGGCCGCGGGTGCTGGTGGTCGTCGATTCCTCGGGTTCGATGCACCTCAGCGCGCGCTTCTTCGATTTCGGCGACTCGATCACGTTCGGTCGTGTCGTTGACGGTCTGGCCACGCATGGTGACGGCAGCAACGAGCAAACCGGCTGCGACATCGATGCATCAAACGGGCTGACATTTGGGCGGCCGAACGACAGCCGTCTATTTCAAGCGAAGCAAGCACTCCAGAACCTCCTCAGGACGAGAGCCTTTCGATACCCGTCGAATGGTTTGTTCGGGGAGAACAATTCTGACCCGCCTGTCGGCTCGATCGATTTCGCGCTCGCGTCGTGGCGAAAGACCCGCGGAGGCATGTCCTGCGCTGGGGCCGAAGGCTCTCAATCGACATGCCCGGCCGGCTTGCTTTGCTGGGATGACGACAACTTGAACGCATCCAGTCGGGTCTGCGCAGTACGGGCCTCCGATGTGTACGTCGAATGCAGTCCGTTCACGTGGGACGAGCCAAGCTCGAGTTTTACGTGCGCGGCGAGCTCCTGTCCCAACGGTGGAATTGCATCGGAGAGCCCGCGGGATCAGTGCAACTACTACCGGGTGGCTGATACCGGGCATGGAGACCTCAGTCCATTCGGTGGAAGCACGGTGAACTGCCCGAACCTCGCGGTCGACAACCAATTCATGACGTACGCTCCGATAACCTGCGCCGCCGGCGGGGGCGAGGTGCTGGGCCCCTTCCCTTTGTTACCGACCGATACTTCCTTCCAGCAGTCCTGGGAATGGATCGACCATACCCAACCGCGGCAAGCGAATTCCGTCCTCAAAGAGCTGCGCGCCATCGGAAACAGTCCGATTGCCGCTGCATTGCGAGACATGCGCACGTATCTCGCGACAGGTTTGAGCGGGTTTCAGGCCCCCATCGCCAATGACTGCTCGGCTGGTTGTCGCTCGTACGACGTGATTCTGATCAGCGACGGCACCGATTCCTGTGAGTCGATTCAAAACGCTGCCGCGGCGGCTGCGCAGCTTCTCGGTCCGTTCACCGTTGCTACGCCGGGCTGCTCCAGTCCAAGCGTGCAGGTCAGCGTACGGACGCACGTGGTCGCGTTTCCGGGCTGCGCGGAAGGGGTGAGCGACTGCGCGGTCAAGAACGATCTCGATCAGATCGCGCAAAGCGGCGGAACGGGCGCGGCCGCCATCGCGCGCAATGACGCTGAATTGCAGACTGCCCTCATTACGATCGTCGACAGGCTTCGGACGACGGCGACCGTTTCCGGATCCACGACCGTTTGCAGTGGATCGACAGGCGGTGTCGCCACCGCGACGAATGCAACGGCGTGGGGATTCCGCACCGTGTCCGGCGGAACGATCACGCCGATTCAAGGCGCTTCCATTCCAACCTACGCCATCAACGCCAGCGATTTTCCCGGGTCGGGTAGTTACTTTCTGGTAGCCGGTAAATGCGCGTTCGGGTCGATATCGGACGAGATTCCTGTCACCGTCGTCAGTACGCCTGACGCGACGATCTCCGCTCCGTCGCAGCTGCCGGCCATGACGGACGGAGCGGCCTCGGTGCCCGATGCGGGCGGCGGTGCGACATACACCTGGACGGTCAGCGGCGCTGCGTTTACCGGACAGGGAACCCGAGCAATCGCGTTTAACGCGTCTGCACCCGGTGTGGTGACGTTGGACGTTACCGTGCAGAACCCCTCGGGATGCAGCGCGACGGATAACCACATCGTCAATATCATCTCCGCGGGAACGACCTTCACGGACGATCCGCTAGTGTCGGGTGTAACGGTAGTCAAGTCAGACCATCTCGTAGAGCTGCGCGTCGCGGTCAACGCTGTCAGGGCAAGAGCGGAACTGGCTGCCGCGACATGGGCGGAGTCGATTGAAGCAGGAATTGTGATCAAAGCCGCGCACATCAACGAGCTGCGCGCTGCACTCACACCGGCGCTCACGGCGCTCGGTGTGACGCCGTCGTTTACCGACGCGCCGCTCAGTAGCGGGATACCGATCAAAGCGGTACACGTCCAGGAGATTCGTGAGTACGCACGATAGGCGAGCGGTGCCCGCCGCCGACTCCATCCCATCCCCTCGTGTGGAGGCCCCGCTATTCGTAGAGGAGCGGCGCCAGGCGATCGCGCAGCGAGGGTTCGAGATTGCCCAACGCAGCCTTGACGCCTGAACGCAGCCGCTTTCGTGAACGCAGTGCTGCCCATGCCGATGTGACGTCCCCCGGCCGATCATCGACAAGCAAGTGGAGAAGCTGCTCAGCCTGGCCAGTATCCTTTTTCGCCTTCGCCGTCTCGGAGGATGGACGCTGGCCGGACACCCACAACTTGTGAAATGCGAATCGCGCTGGCGATGGAACGTTCACGCGCACGCCGCTTCCGGTGAGCACTGCGGCATCGACGTTGCCCTCGATCACATAGTCGAGCCCCGGAAGCGGTTGAGCCGCCACTCGGAGATGAGGGAGGTAGACGGCCTTGGAAGATTTTGACCGTGTCATCGCGGGCGTAAGGAAATCAACGCGCAAATCCCGACCGCGCACTTTGAACGACGTGCCTGGCTCACGCGAATCAATTCCCGGAAGTGCGAAGAACGCAGGGTCTTGTGCTCGAAGCCGCTCGAGCATGTCCACTTCGGTTCCTTCCGTCAGGCCGAGAGGGATGGAAGGGTCGTGTGCAACGTCCACGTCGGCAGTTCGAAGACTTTCCTTCTCAAACGAGGCACCGAGCATGTTTGCGATGCAGGTGAACGCCTGCGTACCGACGAGCACACCGCCCGCCCGAAAGACACTGGCGTCAGCGAGAATTCGAAGAACGATACCGATGGAAGCGGCATCGCGGAACATTCCGCCGATTCCCAGCATCGTGACGATTTCTCGCCTTCGCCGTTCGTCACCTGCGCTGAGCGCGCGCTCGTTGGTAGCTGCCTCAATCCGCGCCAGCAGTTCCGGAGAGTCGCGTCCGAGATAAATCTG
>JAENWF010000147.1 GCA_016650215.1 Thermoanaerobaculia bacterium | reverse complement strand
AGATCGTGTACTCGGTGGAGCTGTTCGCAACGCGGAAAACGCGCTGGCAGTCCTCGCCGCTCGATCCGTCCTTGCAAGCGACCGTGCCGGTCAGCTGGACACTCTTCGCGGCCGACTTGTTGCAGCTCTTCCCCTCGCCTGCCATGAGGGATCCGGCCACCAGGAGAGACACAGCCATCACAATCAGTTTCTTCATGTTCAAAAGCTCCTTTCCGTTGATACGGTGAGAGTAGACGAGAAGTATCGGTCGAGATGTCAAAGCATTCAACAACTCTGTGACGAGTTGTGACAGCTGCGTCATTCCGAGACGCCAGGGCGGCGCTCGGAATGACTTACGCCAACGCGGCCTCGAGCCTCTCGATCTTGAAAGCTTCGATCACGTCGCCGACTTTCACGTCCTGGAACTTCTCGATGCCGATGCCGCACTCGAAGCCCTGCCGGACCTCGGAGACGTCGTTCTTGAAGTGCCGGAGTGAGCCGATCTTGCCCTCGTAAATCACTCGGTTGTCGCGAAGCAGACGAACGGTCGCGGTGCGCGGGATGACTCCATCGACAACCATGCAGCCGGCGATGACTCCTGCCTTCGGCACCTTGAACGTGTTGCGAACTTCGGCGCGTCCCTGGAAGACTTCCTGGAACTTCGGATCGAGAAGACCGGTCATCGCCAGCTTGATCTCGTCGACCAGTGCGTAGATGACGGTATGGAGACGGATGTCTACGCCTTCCTTATCCGCAAGATCGGCCGCGTTCCGCTCGGGGCGGACGTTGAAGCCGATGATGATCGCGTCCGAGGCGGTTGCGAGCAGAACGTCGTTGGTCGAAATCGCACCGACCGAGGCGTGAATCACGTTGACCTTGACCTCGACGGCTGACTGCTTGCGCATCGTTTCCGCGAGGACTTCCACTGAGCCCTGCACGTCGGCCTTGATGATGAGGTTGAGCTCCTTCATCGTGCCGCTCTGCATGCGCTGGAAGAGCTGGTCGAGCGACATCCGGTTGGTCTTGTGCGTCATCGCCTCGCGCGCCTTGTCCTGGCGCATCTGGCCGATGATGCGGGCCTGAGTCTCGTCGTCGACGACCTGGAGCGAGTCGCCCGCGTTCGGAATTTCGTCGAAGCCGGTGATCTGAACCGGAGTCGCGGGGCCTGCCTCTTTGACGCGCTCGCCTCGTTGATCGGTCATCGCGCGGACGCGGCCGAACGTCGATCCCGAGAAGAAGGGGTCGGTGATACGGACCGTACCGTCCTGCACGAGGACCGTCGCCACGATGCCGCGGCCGACTTCCTTACGCGCCTCGAGGACGACGCCACGCGCCGGGATCTCGGGGCTCGCCTTCAGTTCGAGAAGGTCGGCGGTCAGAAGAATCATGTCGAGGAGATCGTCGATGCCCTGCTTCTTGAGCGCGGAGACTTCGACCGAGACGACATCGCCGCCCCACTGTTCGACGAGCACGCCGTACTCCGACAGCTCGCGGCGGACTCGCTCGATGTTCGCATTCGGTTTGTCGATCTTGTTGATCGCGACGATCATCGGCACCTTCGCGGCGCGCGCGTGATCGATTGCTTCCTTCGTCTGCGGCATGACGCCGTCGTCTGCGGCGACGACGAGGATGACGATGTCGGTCACCTTCGCCCCGCGCGCGCGCATCATCGTGAAGGCTTCGTGGCCTGGCGTGTCGAGGAAAGCGATTCTGCGACCGCGCTTCTCCACCTGATAAGCACCGATGTGTTGCGTGATGCCGCCCGCCTCGCCCGCAGCGACATTGGTCTCGCGGATGGCGTCGAGGAGCGAAGTCTTGCCGTGGTCGACGTGACCCATGACTGTGATGACCGGACCGCGCGGAACCGAACCGCTGCCGCCGGTCTTCTCCATCGTTTCGAGCTCGACCGCCTCTTCGAACGAGACCATTTCCGCTTCGAAGTCGAGGTCTTTCGCGATCTCCATCGCGAGATCCGCACCGAGAGGCGCATTGATCGACACCATCAGCCCCTTCTTCATCAGAAGGTGCTTCATGAGGTCGTTCGCCTTGATGCCGAGCTTGTCGGCGAGCTCCTTGACGGTCACGCCTTCGCTGAGCGCGACCTTGCCGGTCGGACGCTTGAAGTCGAGAACCTTCGCGGAAACTGGAGTCGCCTGTTTGCGCGTGTCGCGGCGGGCCGACGACGGGATCGGCTTCTTCTCGTCATCCTCGCTGATCTCTGGCATGACGATGTCCGGCCCGAGGTCGTCGTTGATGATCTGAGTTCCGGAGAAAGGACCTTTCGTGAAGAGCTCGTTGTCGACTTCGACCTCACGACCCTTCTTGACGCCCTTGCCTGCCGGTTTCTTCTTCTCGGGACGATCGTCGCTCTCGACCTTCTTGCGGCGCGCACCGAGAGGACCGCCCATCGGCGGAGGCGGAGGCGGAGATCCCATCGGACGGCTGGGACCACCCGGACGGAGTCCAGGTCCGCTCGTCCGCATGCCGCCCGGGCCACTCGGACCGCCGGGACGCGACGGGCCGCCGAAGCCGGGACGTGCACCACCGGGGCCTGCGCCCGGGCCACCCGGACGTGGTGTGAATCCACCACCACCAGGTCGAGGGGCGCCCGGACCTGCGGGGCGAGGACCGCTCGCGCCTGGACGAAAATTCGGAGCAGGCTGCTGGCCCGCATAGTTCGGGCGAGTAGTGGGAACTCCGGTGCGTGCGCGCGGACCGGTCGGACCGGTGGTCGCTGAACGCGCAGACATCGGTTGATGCTGAGCGGGCGGGGGCGCGTGATGAGCGGGCGAAGACGGAGCGTCGGTGACCGCCGCCGATGTCGCGGCCGTCGGAGTCGCGCGCGCGGCGGCGACTTTCGGCAGCTGGGGAGGGGCTTCTTTCGCGGCGCGCTCTTCGGCTTCCGCCGCCTGAATGAACTCGGGGATGATGACGGTCGGAGCGGCCGCAACAGTCGCCGGCTCTTCCACCGGCACTTCCTTACGCGCACGAACGGCCGGCTTGACGATCGGCCGGGGCGGGCGGACGGCTTCCTTCTTCTTCTCGACCTGCGGTTTGTCCTCGCGCATGATGACGCTGCGCGCACGCGTCAAGAGCTTCTTGCCGGTGATGAGTGCCTGGATCACCTCCGGTTCGAGAACCTGACTCGCGTCGCTGACTTCCGCACCGAGCGACTGCAACTGGAAGATGACGTCCTTTTCGGACTTGCCCATCTTCCTGGCAATGTCGCTCACTCGAATTTTCGCTGCCGCCATATTTCTCCTTGGGTGTGCTGAGTGACGCGTGACGGATGACGAGCAAGCTCCCTCTCGTCATGGACCACTCGTCGTCACTCCACCTTTGCTTCTTCCTGCGCCTCGTCGGAGGCCTGCGTCACTTCTTCTGCTTCCAGCTCTTCTTCTGCTTCTTCTTCGTAGACTTCGTCGTCTTCCGAAATGGGAGCGGCCGGAGCTTCTTCGATCTGCTCGTGCTTGCGCGCGATCTCGAAGATCTGGCTCGCCATCTCTTCGTCGATGCCTTCGATCGCCATCAGGTCTTCGGCGCTGGCGTTCACGACCGAGTCGAGATCGTCGTAGCCGGCAGCCTCGAGCTTGTCGGCCCATTCGACCGGCAGGTTCTCGATCTCGCGCACTCCGGTGGCAGCGCGCGACTCGGCCATCGCTTCCTGCAGCATCGCGGTGAGCGCGTCGGCGACTTCGCCCTTCACTTCCTCTTCCGACTTGATGTCGATCTTCGCGCCGATCAGCTCGGCCGCGAGCCGGACGTTCAGGCCGCGCTTGCCGATGGCGAGCGAGAGCTGGTCGTTGTCGACGATGACGTCGAGATGAGGCCGGTGGGCCATCTCATCGCTCGTGACTGAGACACGGGTGATCTTCGCCGGCGCGAGCGAGTTCTGTGCGTAGACGACGATGTCGTCGTGCCATGGAATGATGTCGATCTTCTCGCCCCGCAGCTCGCGGATGATGGACTGCACGCGCGAGCCCTTCATACCGACGCACGCGCCGACCGGATCGACGTCGCGCTCGCGCGAGGTGACCGCGATCTTCGCCCGCTCGCCCGGCTCGCGTACAGCACCCTTGATCAGAACCGTGCCGTCGTAGATCTCCGGCACTTCCATCTCGAAGAGCTTGATGAGCAGACGCGAGTCGGTGCGTGAGAGCACGACCTGCGGTCCCTTCGGCTGCGTGTGCACGTCGATCACGACCGCCTTGATGCGGTCGCCCTGCGAGTAGCGCTCCGCGCGCGACTGCTGCGAGCGCGGGATGATCCCCTCGGTCTTGCCGTTGAGGTCGATGATCATGTCGCCGCGCTCGAAACGTTTCACGTAGCCGTTCTCGAGCTCGCCGACCTTGTCCTTGAATTCGTTGAAGACCTTCTCACGCTCGGCTTCGCGAACCTTCTGATACAGGACCTGCTTGGCCGACTGCGCGGCGATTCGGCCGAGCTCGTCGGGCGGTTTGGTGAGCGGAATCTTCACCTCGTCGCCCTGCTCGACTTCCTTGTCGATCTTCTGCGCCTCGAACGTGCGGATCTGCGTGTGCGGATCCTTCACTACATCGACGACTTCCTTCGTGATGTAGTCGAGTTTGAGCCGTCCGCCGACTTCGGCCTCCGGGTCGATCTTGTG
This sequence comes from Thermoanaerobaculia bacterium, assembly GCA_016650215.1. Classification (GTDB taxonomy): domain Bacteria; phylum Acidobacteriota; class Thermoanaerobaculia; order Gp7-AA8; family Gp7-AA8; genus JAENWF01. The sequence goes on along the minus strand of JAENWF010000147.1, from coordinate 2,255 downwards.
CGCCTGCGCCAGCGTCCACTGCGCCTGCGGATCTTCGATCTGGTTCTCGTCCTCGACGATCTCCTTGATCACGCTGATCTTCATGGCGCCGGAGGCGCGGTCAAGAACCGTTTCGAGCGGCTCGCGGGTTTTGTAGTACTTGCGCGCCGCCGTCGAGAGAGCATCCTCGAGGGCCTCGTAGACCTTCTCCGCGTCGATTGACTTCTCGTACGCGAGGGCCTTGATGTCTTTGCTGAGGTTTTCGTTGAACATCCGGTGCTCCCGAGGGTCGCGAGCCAAAGCTCCCGACCCTAAATTTCTACTTCGAGTCTCGTTTCCTTGATGTCCGCCAGGGGAATCTCGTAGTCCGCGTCCTTTTTCATGATCGGATCGGTGACTACGATTCTCGAACCATCGAATACCTTCAGGCGACCAACGATCACGTGGAGTCCGCGGATCGATCTCGCCGTTTTCACACGGACGAGCCGTCCTTTGAACTTCTCGTAATCCGAATTGTTAAAGAACCTGCGATCGAGCCCGGGTGATGAAACCTGCAACTCGAACTCAGCGGGGATCACATCATCCACGTCGAGATATGTACTGACCTGCTTTGAAACGAGCGAACAGTCGTCGATGTTGACGCCGCCTTCCTTGTCGATGTCGATCCGCAGGAGAAAACCGTGACCCTGCTTTTTGTACTCGACATGGACCAGCTCCAACCCCTCGGAGGCGACGATTTTCTCGATCTCCTGCTGCACTCGATCCGGTAGATTGCTCATAGAACAAAAAAAGCGGCCGAATCGGCCGCTTTCGATATTTACTGCTCGAAAGCTGTCGAATATTAACACCCTACTGCGAAGGGGTTCAACAGAGAGACCCCCACCATCATTCCGCGCCGCGCAAGCGACCCGGAATCACGTCAAGCGGCGCAAATCCTACCACTTTACGCGGAGGACAACACCCTCTCTGACCTTCGACTCATCCTTCGCAGTGCCACGGTCGCCGTAGAGCTCGAACTGCGAGGCGGCGTTGAAGTAGAAGTCGCGGCCGGCGATGACGCCGAGGGTCGGCTCGTCGAAGTCGGGATGATTCGCGAGGAGGGTGTCGACACGGTTCACCGCGGTTCCCTTGAGCGCGATTCGGATGACACGGTGCGGGTTGACGCCGTTCTGGGTGGCGATGAGGATGCCGGGCGCTGGAGCGTAGAGGCCGTCGACACCGAGGAGCGTGGCATCGCGCGGAGAGGTGAGAAGGTGCGCGTCGCGCGTGGCGAGGTCGATCGCGAAGATCCCTTTCGAGTAGTCGGCGACGTAGAGCGTCTTGTCGCGGACCGCGAGTCCCTGCAGCGAGAGGAACGGCCCCCCTTCCTTGAAGAGCTCGAGCTTGCCGGCGCTGATGCGATAGATCGCGGGCGTCGTGCTGTCGCTGATGTACACGTCGCCGTTCGGTGCGAGCGCGAGATCTCCGAAGAGATGCTTGCCCTCAGGCGCTTCGAACGTGCTGCGGACTTTCCCGTCGTCGAGACCGAACGCGACCACCGCGGCGCGGCCCGCGTTCTCTTCACGAAACTCGACGTGCTGCGGAATGACCGACGTCGCAGCCCACACGAGGCGGCGCTTGCGGTCGATCGCGAGACCGAACACGCCGCGTCCTGTCGGGCCGGCGAACGTGCCTCCATCGTTCGTTCGGATCGTTCCCGTCCGCACGCTACCGACGAAGAACCGCCGGCCGTCGTACGCGAGCCCCTCGGTGATGAGACCTTTCACGGTCGTGAACGCGCGTGACGCTTTTCCGATCGGTTGCGCGTTCTTCTTGAACGCCTCGGCTACGCCCTCGAAGCGCTTGTCGGAGCGGAGCGGTGCAAAATCAGGCTCTTCTGCTATCTCGTACACCATCCCCATCCGCGCAACGCGCTCGAGTGTGGAGAGCGCCTCGTCGTTGCGTCCGTTCATCGTGTACGCACCGGCCAGGTAGTAGAGCAGGGTCGGATGATCGGGCCGCAAGTCGGACGCGCCACGGATCTTCGCGAGGAACGTCGCGTAATCCTTCGCCTTGTACGCCTCCAGCGCCTCGCGCTGCAGCTTGCGCGAGTCCGCAACGGGATCGGCGAAGAGGTTCGTGGCGAGAAGGAGAACGAGCGCAAGGCGTTTCATGATGTGTGAAGCACGTTAACGCGGGCAGCAGCGCGGGATGCGCCACGAAACTGAAACGCTTGGAAGGGGCCGTGCGGTCCCCCGCTTCTGTGTGGCGCCGTCGCCCCGCGGCGGCGCTCTTTT
>JAENWF010000146.1 GCA_016650215.1 Thermoanaerobaculia bacterium | reverse complement strand
GGCTCCGTCGTCCCTTTGTTCATGGAGCAGATCAAGAACGGGGGTCCGGTCACCATCACAATGCCGGAGATGACGCGATTTCTCCTGAGCCTCGACCGGGCGGTCGATACGGTGTTTACGGCGGTTCGGAGTGCCAACGCGGGAGAGCTCTACGTTCCGCAGGTGGCTGCCGCAAAAGTCATCGACGTGGCGCGCACGCTGATGAACGGACAGAACGTCCCCATCGTTTTCACCGGCGTCCGTCCCGGCGAGAAGGTGCACGAGATCATGGTCTCGGAAGAAGAACGCTTCCGCACGGTGGAGCGCGACGGCCACTACGTGATCCTGCCGGTGCTCCCGGAGCTGCGGCCGCAGGAAGAGATCGTTCCGGCTCTGGAGCACGAATACTCGTCCGAGTTCAACCACGTTTCGCCCGAACAACTGCGTAAACTTCTGCAGACTGCGAGCGAGGAGATCCGGTCGTTCACGCCATGAGAGTCGTAACGATCTTCGGAACGCGGCCCGAGATCATCCGTCTGAGCCGCGTGATTCCGCTGCTCGACGCTCACTGTGAGCACATCACGGTTCATACAGGTCAGAATTTCGAGGAGAGTCTCAGCACCGTTTTCTTCCGCGATCTCCGGCTGCGCACTCCCGACGTTCAACTCGGGATCCGCGCGACGTCCTTCGGAGACCAGCTCGCTCAGATCATCATCGGCATCGAATCGCTGCTGCGCGAACGCCGTCCCGACGCGGTATTGATCCTCGGTGACACGAACAGTGCGCTGTCCGCGATCGTCGCGGCTCGGCTCGGCATTCCGGTGTTTCACATGGAAGCCGGCAACCGCTGCTACGACGATCGAGTCCCTGAAGAGGTCAACCGGCGCATCATCGATCACTCCAGCTCGTTCCTCCTTCCATACACGGAGAGAAGCAAGGAGAACCTGATCCGCGAGGGGATCGAGCGGGAGCGGATCTTCGTCACCGGGAATCCGATCTTTGAAGTGATCGAATCATTCAGTCCCGAGATCGCGGCGAGCACAGTGCTCGAACGGCTGGGACTCGAGCCCCGCGGTTTTTATCTCGCGACCATGCATCGCGCGGAGAACGTCGATGACCCGCGCCGCCTGGCGCTTCTCGTCGAAGGGCTATCGCTTCTCGCCGAGCAGCATGGAGTGCCGGTCATCGTCAGCGTCCATCCGCGGACGGCCAGCCGGCTTGCCGCGGAGAACGTGGTTGCACGGTCCGCGCGCGTCCGGTTTCTCGAGCCGTTCGGCTTCTTCGATTTCATCCGGCTCGAGAAGAGCGCGGCGCTTGTGCTCTCCGACAGCGGCACGGTTCAAGAGGAGTGCGCGATTTTCGGCGTTCCCAATATTACGATTCGTGATGTGACAGAGCGTCCTGAGACTCTCGAGTGTGGCAGCAACATCCTTGCGGGGGTCGATCCGGAGTCGATGCTGCGCGCTGCCGCGCTCGTGCTGGCGTCTGGAAGCGACTGGATCGCGCCGGCGGGATACGAGGCACGGTCGGTCTCGCGAACGGTGGCCAAGATCGTCCTGGGGCGCAGCGAGCGGCGGCGGTACGGAGTGAACACCGGCTGAGCGAGCCCTCGCGATGGACGTTCTGATCCTCTCGCACTACTACGATCCCGAACCGATTCCGAAAGCGGGTGAGCTTGCACGCGCTCTGACGCAGCGCGGTCATTCCCTCTCCGTCATTACTGGCTTTCCAAATTACCCGACTGGGAAGCTCTACGACGGCTGGCACCTCTCGCTCGTGTCCCGAAGGCGCGACGACGGAGGGTTCCCCGTGGTACGCACGTTTCAGTATCCGTATCACGGCAGGAGCGTGCTCGGACGCCTGGCCAACTATCTGTCGTTCATGGCCACGGCGCCGCTCGGCGCGCTCTTCACCTCGCGGTGCGATGTCATCTACGTCTGGCATCCTCCGCTCACCATCGGCATCGCAGCGTGGCTGATTGCGCGGCTGAAGCACGCTCCTTTCATCTACGACGTCCAGGACATCTGGCCGGAAAGCGCGTTGCTGTCGGGAATGCTGCGAGATGGTCTGCTCGTGCGGATCATCTCGCGCGTCGAACGATTCGTTTACAGCAAGGCGGATCATCTCATCTGCGTTACCGAGGGTGCGCGGCAGAACCTGATCGGCAAGGGCGTGGATCCGGAGAAGTTGACGGTGCTGCCACATTGGGTCGATGAGCGCGAGTTCGTGCTGCCCGACCGCGCCGCGGCGCGAGCAAGGGTGCGCGAGCAGTTCGGCTGGGGAACGAAGTTCGTCCTGATGTTCGCCGGCAACATCGGACTCGTGCAGGGACTGGAGACGGTCATCGAAGCGGCGCAGCTTCTGGCGGAGGAGGAGAATCTGCTGGTCGCCATCGTCGGCGATGGTTCGGACCGAGAGCGTCTGATCGGGCTGGTGCGCGAAAAGAATGTCGCGGCGGTGCAATTCGTCGATCGGCAGCCGAGCAGCAGCATGCCGGCTCTCATGGCGGGGGCAGATGCGTTGCTCGTCCACCTTCGCAACTCGCAGATCTCCAACTGGGTGGTACCGAGCAAGACGATGGCCTATCTCGCGTCAGGCAAACCGATCGTGATGGCGATGGAAGGGGCCGCCGCAGATCTGACTCGCGAGGCTGGAGCTGGAGTGGTCGTCCCGCCCGAGAACGCTCGTGCTCTTGCCGAAGCGCTGCGCGAGCTGGCGCGCATGAGTGAAGAGGAGCGCGACGCCATGGGACGCAGGGGCCGCGAGTACCTGGAGCGCAACCTGTCGAAGCAGGTCGTGATTGACCGCTACGAGCAGTTGTTGCACCTGGTTGCCAGCCGCGGTCGATGACTGCACAAGCTGCCGGATCAAGCCCGCGCCAGTGCGCACCGAATCGGGCTCTGCCGGACCGACTGAGAGCTGAGAGCTGAGATCTGCCAGCAGGGCGGCTCCGAGACTAGAATACTCACTGATGCCCGATCAGGAGCCGAAGCCGCACTCGGAGCTCGCTTCGTTCGGGGAGGAGCTCCGGAGGGAACGCGAGATTCGCGGGATCTCTCTTCGCGAGATCGCCGACGCGACGAAGATCAGCAAGCGCTTTCTCGAGGCGATCGAGCGGAATGATCACATCACGCTCCCAGCGCCGGTCTTCACGCGCGGGTTCGTTCGCGAATACGCGCGGTACCTCGGGCTCAATCTCGACGAGATCGTCAACCGGTACAACTTCGCCGCCTCGGGTGACGATCGCATCGAAAAAACTCCGCATCTCGATCGCCTGACGCATCCGGAGCCTCCGCCTCTGGTCCGGCCGGTGCCGCCGAAGAAGGGGATACCGCCTTCGTACGCGCGCATCCTCGACCGCAACGTCATCATTTTGGTATTCATCGTCGCGGCTCTTGCCGGCGTCAGCTACTGGGCGGTTCAGCACAAGCGTGCGCAGCGCGAGCGGAGTCGCGAAGAAGCTGCGCTCGCGACGCCTGCCGTGGTCGCACCGGCCGCGGCATCATTGCCGCAGACGACTACAACCGCGGCGAGCGGGCAGCCTTCCGACGATCTGCTGCGGCTCGAAGTCGAGGCCGTGAGCGACTCGTGGCTCGCGCTCGATGCCGACGGGAAATCGGTCTTCAATGATGTGATGCGAACGGGAACGCGCCAGACTTTCGAGGCGCGGGAACAATTCCGACTCCGCTCGGTTGGTAACGCTGCCGGCCTGACTCTCTCGCTCAATGGAACGCGGCTTCAGCCGTTGGGCGCCGAAGGAGAGGTGGTGAAGAACCGCGTCTTCGACCGGGAGTTCCTCGCGACGGCAAACCAGAACACCGAAGGGAGCACCGAGTGAGCAGCGCAGGACAGACCGAGCTGCACGCCTCGCAGATCATCACCCAGATCGAGGCGGGCGGCTATGATCGCGAGGTCGTGCTGAATGTGGCGAAGGGCTTTCTGCCGTTGCCGCAGGAGGACCTGATCGCGGTTCTCGCATACCTCATTGCGTTTCCCGATCCGGAGATCGCCGAGCTCTCTCGCGCCTCGCTCTCGGACATGCCGGCCCGCGCGGTTCACGGATTTGCCGCGAATGAACAGGCGGAGCCGAACCTGCTCGCATACCTGTTGCGTGCGACGACGAACGCGGCGGTGCTCGAGCTCCTCATCCGGAACCGCTCCGTTGACGATCGCGAGATCGCCGAGCTCGCTCGCAACGCCGAGGGTGCGGTGCAGGAGATCATCGTCATCAATCAGGCGCGCATCATCCGCTCGCCGTTCATCCTCGATGCGCTCCTCGACAATCCGCATCTCACGATCGAGGCTCGGCGGCGTGCGCTCGAGACGCGCGAGGAGTTCTTCGAGAAGAAGGCGCGTATCGAGGCGCTGCGGCGGGAGCTCGGCGACGACGTCGTTGTCGACCTTTCCGACGATCCGATCGCCGACCTGCTCGAGCTGGCGTTGAAGGACACGACGCCTCCCGCAGAGACACTCCCGGACGCGCCCGATGACGAGCGCGGCCGCTCGGTCTACTCGCGCATTCTCAAGATGAACGTAGCTGAAAAGGTGCAGCTCGCCTTCAAGGGAGACAAAACGGTCCGCACGCTCCTGGTGCGGGAGCGAAACCGCATCGTTGCTTCAGCCGCGATGCGGAATCCCCGCATGACGACGAACGAGATTGAAGCCATCGCAGGCATGAGGAATGTCGAAGAAGAAGTCCTCCGGCTGATCGGAATGAAACGCGAGTGGACGACCCAGTATGGGATCGCTCTGGCGCTCATAAAAAATCCGAAGGCTCCCGTGGGGGTTGTCCTGCCGCTGATCAATCGTTTAACCTTGCGGGACTTGAAGTTCCTCAAGGACGACAGAGGCGTGAGCGAAGCAGTGCGGGTGAACGCCCGTAAGTTCTATCTGGCCAAACAGAAGTAGCACGATCCCTGAAAAATGAAGGTCAATTACTACGAGGTTCTTGGCGTGGACCGCTCTGCTTCCGAGCAGGAGATCCGCGACAAGTTTCGCAATCTCGCGCGCACGAGTCATCCTGACCGCTACCGCGGTCCCGACAAGGCCGGCGCGGAGAAAAAGTTTCAGGGGCTCACCGAGGCGGTGAACGTCCTCACGAACGCAGCGCGGCGGAAGCAGCACGACTCAGAGGTTTTCAGCAGCTCACCCAAGGGTGGACCGAGCGACCTCACGCAGGTGGCCAAGGTCTACCTGGCGAAGGGCGTCAAAGCGTTCAAGGAAGGCGACTTCAAAACGGCCTATGAGAACTTCGACATGGCGGTGAAGCACAACCCTCTGGACGGGAAGGCGCTTCACTCGCTCGCCATCACCGCCGCCCGCATGCCGTCGATGATGCGCCAGGCAGTGCAGGCGATCGAAGCCGCCGTTCTGCGTGAGGCAATGAATCCGCTCTACCTCAAGGACGCCGGCATCCTCTGCAACAAGGCGGGGCTGACCGCCAAGGCCGAACGCTATTTCGAAGAAGCATTGAAATGGGATCGAGACAACATCGAGATCCAGTCCGCGCTCGCCGAGCTGCGGCAAAACCGCGGCGAAGCTAAAGACGCCGGAAAGGGTTTCGGGCTCTTCCGGAAGAGCTGATCCAGGGATGGAAGTGCAAGCAACGGGTTTAACGCATGTCGGCCGGCAACGGCAGCACAACGAGGATTCGTATCTGGTGGCGGATGACGCACGCCTCTTCCTCGTCGCCGACGGCATGGGCGGTCACGCCGCCGGAGAGATCGCCTCGCGGATCGCGGTGGACTCCATCTCCGAGTTCATCATTCACACGAAAGAGGACGACGGCACCTGGCCGCACGCCTACGACGAGCAATACAAGCGGATTACCAACCGCCTGATGGCGGCCGTGAAGATGGCGAACACGCGCGTTCTCGAGGCAATGAGAAAGGACGCGCGTCTCCGCGGCATGGGGACGACCGTCGTCGCCTGTCTCGCCGACGACAAGACGATCTCGTTCGCACACGTAGGCGACTCGCGCGCCTACATGATCCGCGACGGAAAGCTCTCACGAATCACCAACGATCATTCGTGGGTCTTCGAACAGGTGCAGGCAGGGATGCTCACCGAGGCGGAAGCCGAAAAACACCCGCTGCGCAACGTCATCACGCGTGCCCTCGGCGGCGCTCTTCAGGTCACGCCCGACGCGTCCGAGATCGAGATCCATTCGGGCGACATCTATCTGCTCTGCTCCGACGGCCTCACCGGCATGGTTCCAGAAGATGAGATTCTCCGCGTCGTGACCGAGAGCCCCGATCTCGACGCCGCATGCGCGCAACTGATCGACGCGGCGAACGAGCGCGGTGGCCTCGACAACATCACCGCCATTCTCGTCAGGACGATTTAGGGAGTCTCATGAACGTTCGAATCGACTACTGCGGCGTCTGAAACTACCTTCCCCGAGCCTCCAGTCTGGCGGCCACGATCAAGAAGGATCTCGGCTTTGATAGTAATCTCGTCCGCGGAAGCGGCGGCATCTTCGTCGTGACGGCAGGCAACCGAGTTCTCTTCTCGAAGAAGGACGAAGGCCGCTTTCCGAGCGAAGCGGAGATCGTCGAGAAGCTCCGCGCGCTGTAAGTCTTTCCGAGCTTGCGCTCGGAATGACTTGGGGTTCGGATGATCCCCGCCGCCACAGTGGAGACCTCCCGCTCTCTCTCACAGAAGCACGGTTACAATACTGTCATGCATCCCGAGGTCGACGAGCTTCGCCCGAAGCTCAAGGAGATTCTGTACGACTGCGCCGTCGACATCCGCGCGACGAAGGCGGCGCTCTATCTTCTCGACTCGAGCGTCAAGAAGTTCGAGCTGGTGACCGAGTTCGGATTCCGCTCGGCGGTTCGCCAGGCCGCAACGTTCAGCGATCCGCTGATCGACCGGTGCCAGCGCGGTCGCACTCCATTCTTCGTGAACAGCATCGCCGCCGACCCGCGCCTGTCCGATCTTCTCTTCGAAGGATCGACGCAGCGGCTCCTCGCCGTCCCGCTCTATTCGCGGGGACAGCTCGTCGGTGTGATCGACATGCGCGACAAAGCCGCGCAGCAGCCTTTCGAGCAGCCCGACCTCGGCAAGGCGCAGTCGATTGGCGACCGCATGATGTCGCTCTTTACCGCGAAGAACGTCTTCAACCAGAGATTCATCACCATCTCCGATGTCGATGAGATCGCCGCACCGTCGCGGAGCGGCGCATCAGCCCCGGCGCCAGCTCCGGTGGCGCAGCCCGCTTTTCCGCCCGCGCCGTCGCTGATCCAGCCGCCGCTGTTGCCACGCGAGACGAACGACAACCGCACGACGCTCGTCCGTCCCGCACCGGTCGTCGTGGACCCCGCTGCAATCACCGCGCGAATCTCGTCGGTCGTGACCAGGGCGCGCGTCGCGGCCATGAAGATCATCGTTCCAACCACTCCTCCGTCGATCGGCGAGCCGGAGATGGGCGTGATCCGCGAAGTTCTTCGCTCGATGCTCTTTCTTCCCAACGCGGTGGCGGCTGCCGTTTCGGCGACAGGTACCTCCGGCGCGATGCAGGAGATCTCCGCTCGCGGCACGATGGCCCCTGAGGCGTTGGACACCCTGCAGTCGAAACTGCAGATGTGGCTCACCAAACGAGGAGAGTCGACCGGTCCGATGCGGACGTCTGTGCAGACGCCGTTCGGAGCAGGCGCGGGACCTGTGACGCCCGATCAGCTCCACAAAGTCTTCACTGCTCCCGTGGTGACCGGCGGCTTGCGCGGCGTCTATCTGACGGTGGCATTCTCCGAGGCGCCGGATCGGAACGCGCACGAGATGCTGACCGCGCTGCTGAGCCAGTTGCAGGTCGGCATCGAGCATTCGATGAGCCGCACGACGGTCACGAACATGCGGAATCGGATGGCGGAAGAACTGCTCGAGCCGCAGTTCACGTCGTTTCCGGATCTTCGCCGCCACTCCGAAAGCGTTGCGGGCCGCTGTGAGCAATTCGCGCGCTTCCTCGGGCTCAGCCCCGAGGACATCGAGGTCGTGCGTCTCACCGCACTCGTACACGACATCGGAATGCGGCTGCTCGAGTACGAGCGGCTCTACAAGAAACGCGACGTCAGCGCCGACGAGCTCTCGCTTCTGCGCGAGCACGTGACGGTCGGCGCCGCGATGGTCGAGCCGCTGCTCGGCGTCGATATTGCGCGCGGCGTGCTGTCGCATCACGAGCGCTACGACGGCCGCGGCTATCCCAACGAGCTGCAGGCGGACGAGATCCCGATCTCCGCCCGCATCCTCGCTCTCTGTGACTCGTACGTCGCGATGACCGACCCGAACACCTATCAGATGCCGGAGACGCACGAGGACGCGATGTCCGCGATCGCGCGTGGAGCTGGCGGCCAGTACGATCCCGATCTCGCGGCGCGATTCGCTGAATTCATGGCCGCAGGGCGTTAGACTCCGCTGCCGTGAAGATCGATCGCGAAGAAGCGCGAAGAATCGCCGGTCTCGCCCATCTCGAATTCGATGAGCCGTCGCTCGAACAGATGGCGTCCGAGATGACCGCCATCCTCGGCTACATCGAGATGCTGCGCGACGCCGATGTCACCGAGACTGCCGCGGATCGCGAGCCAACGCCGCTGCGAGACGACGTGACGCGCCCCTCGACCGATCGCGCACTCGTCGAGAAGAATGCCCCGTCGTTCGAAAACGGGTTCTTCGTCGTGCCGAAGGTCATCGAATGATCAGCGGCTCGATCGATGAGTCGCTCCGCACGATTCGGGAGAACGATGGGCGGATTCACGCGTTCCTGCACGTCGCAAAACACGATGTGCCTGCGATCCAGCCGGCGGACTCGTTTCCGGTTGCCATCAAAGACAACCTCGTCACTACCGACATGCCGACCACGTGCGGCTCGCGAATTCTCGGCGAGTTCTACTCGCCCTTCGATGCGACAGCGGTCGCGCGCCTGCGCGCGGCGGGTGGAGTCATCGTCGGAAAGACCAATCTCGACGAATTCGCGATGGGCTCCTCGACCGAGCACTCCGCCTTCGGTGTGACGCGTAATCCATGGGACGACACACGCGTTGCGGGCGGATCGTCCGGCGGGTCCGCTGCTGCAGTCGCGGCGGGGATGGTGCCTGTTGCTCTCGGCTCGGAGACGGGGGGATCGGTGCGACAGCCGGCGGCGTTCTGCGGCATCGTCGGCGTCAAACCGACCTACGGCCGGGTAAGCCGGAACGGCCTCGTCGCCTTTGCCTCGAGCCTCGACCAGATCGGAGTGTTCAGCCGGCGCGTGGCTGAGAGTGCCGAGTTGCTCGCGATCATCGCCGGACACGACCCGCTCGATTCGACCAGCAGCCGGGTTCTCGTTGATGACTATCGGGATGGAATCGACAGCGGCGTGAGCGGCCTGCGCGTCGGAATCGTCGGCGAGGCGATACGCGATCTGAAAGGCGAAGTGCGCGCGAACTTCGACGCGGCCGTCGAGGTCTACCGTCGCGGCGGCGCGAAGGTCGAGACTGCGCACGTTCCGTCGATCGGCTACTCGATCGCGGTCTACTACATCATCGCGAACGCGGAGGCGAGCACGAATCTGTCCCGTTTTGACGGCATTCGCTACGGGCATCGCAGCGCGCGTGCGCGTACCCTCGGCGAGATCTACTTCGACTCGCGCGGCGAAGGCTTCGGCCCCGAAGTCAAGCGCCGGATCATGCTCGGCACCTTCGCGCTTTCGTCGGGCTACTACGATGCGTACTACGGGCGTGCGCAGAAAGTGCGCGCGAAACTACGCGCCGATTTCGCCACAGCATTCAAACAGTTCGACATCCTCCTCACGCCCACCACCCCCGAGCCCGCATTCCGGATCGGCGAGAAAGTGAGCGATCCCTTGTCGATGTACCTCTCCGACATCTTCACCGCCCCTGCAAATCTCGCCGGTATCCCCGCGATGGCCGTCCCATCAGGATTCAGCAGCGAAGGTCTGCCGTTGTCGCTGCAGATCATGGCGCCGCACTTTCAGGAGAAAGTCATGTTCCGAGCGGCGCAGTTTTTCGAGAACGAAACCGCATACTGGCGCGCCACGACCTAGGTGGGGTGGGTGGGGGCGGGGGCGGGGGCGGGGGCGGGGGAAATGCGAATGCAAAATGCAAATGCAAAAGGGGGAACGGGAATGTTGAATGTTGAATGTTGAATGTTGAAACGGTGTGGCGCTTTTCTGGGAAACCGGAAGGGCGCATGAACCGCTGCTGCTCCCACCGCTTCAACATTCAACATTCAACATTGACTATTCCCGCCCCCCCGCCCCGACCGCCCACCCCCGACCGCCCAACCCCTGCTACAATTTCCTCGTGCGCAAGTGGTGGGTCGGGTGCTTCACCGGTGTAGTCCTCCTCTACCCTCACCCTGCCTCGCCCGCGGAACTTCCGAAAGACACGATCGCGGTCGCGCGCATTTCTCCTGAGATCCGTGCAGCGCTGACGCGCGAGTACGAGATCGAGGCGCTCGTGATGCCGCATGCGGGCGACGCATGGACGCGTCTCGCGCGACGCGTCAGCGGCGATGCGTCGAAGTGGGAAGACATCGCCCAGTTCAACGGCTCGGATGACAACCTTCGCAGCGGCAAGGCGATCCGCGTTCCTTTCTCGCTGCTCCGCGCCGGGCTGCAGCGCGAGATCATCTCGACATTGTTTCCTCACGACCAGACCGGCGCCGCCGGCTGGAGCCACATGGTCGTCGGAGGCCGCGGATTCGAAGGTGAGTCGCTCTGGAAAATCGCAGAGTGGTTCACTGGCGACGGCGCGAATTACGCCGAGATCCGGAAGGCAAATCCGACGCAGGAACTCTCGACCCGAAAAGGTGAATTGATCCTCATTCCAAGGCGATTGCTTACCGCCGCGTTCAGCGGCGGGGCGGAGGGAGAGAATGCACCGAAGACGGCAGCAGAGGTTCGGAAACCGGAGAACGATCCGGCTCAGCGTTCATCAGCGGATGAAGATGTTCCGGAGGCGACTGCGTCTGCTTCCGTGGGACCGTCGCTGACGTATGAGCGCACAACGTCAGAGCCCTACGCCATCTACAGGTTGCAGAAAGGGGAGGCGTTGTACTCCTCGGTTGCGATCCGTTTCACGGGGCGCGTCTACTCGAAGGACGTCGGCGATGTCCTCGAGAGGATCGTGAGGTTCAACGGAATCGAGGACGTGGCGCGGATGCCGGTCGGCTACCGGGTGAGGATCCCGATGGATCTTCTGCTTCCGGAGTATCTGCCGGCCGGCGATCCGGCGCGCCTCGCAGCCGAAGCGTCGAGGCGCGCGAGCGCTCAATATGCGAAGAGGGCGCGCGCGAGGAACCTCACCGGCGTGCGGGTCGTTCTCGACGCAGGTCACGGCGGCCGTGATTCAGGCACCGCGCATGGCGACGTATGGGAGTCGATCTACGTCTACGACGTTGCGACACGCCTCAAACGTGTGCTCGAGAAGAAGAGTGCCGCGAAGGTCTCGATGACGACGAAGTCGACGAGCATCGGCTATGCGCCTGCCGACAGCGACGTCATCGAAGCCGAGCAGGATCACTACGTTCTGACGACGCCGCGGTATCTGCTCGACGATGCGATCGTCGGTGTGAATCTGCGGTGGTACCTGGCGAACTCGATCTTCCGCCGCGCGATCAAATCGGGAATCGAGCGCGAGAAGGTGGTCTTCATCTCGATCCACGCAGATTCGCTCCATCCGTCGCTGCGGGGCGCGATGGCGTACGTGCCGGGTGAGCGTTTCGTGCGAGGCAAGTACGAAAAGCGCGATCCGGTCTATCTCGCGCGCGCCGAAGTGCGCGAGCGTCCGACCGTCCGTCACTCGCCCGACGACGCGCTCGCCGCCGAAGGCCTCTCGCGCGGTCTCGCAGAGTCGGTCATCGACTCATTCGAGCGCTCGAAGCTGAAGGTGCATCCATTCAATCCCGTGCGCGACAACGTAGTTCGCGAAGGACGCGAGTGGGTCCCGGCCATCATCCGCCATAACCTCGTGCCGACGCGTATGCTCCTGGAAGTCTGCAACCTCGGCAATCGCCGCGACCGCGAGCTGATCCAGACGCGCAAGTACCGCCAGCAACTCGCCGAAGCCATCTACGCCGGCATCGTCTCGTACTACGAGGAGGGGCGGGGCGACGTGGCCGTGGCCGGGCGGGCGGCGGGCGGGGGGCGTTGAGCGCCGGCCTGCCGACGCTTTGGCCTGAATTACCAGCCAACAGTTAGACGGTACAATCCCGCCGCTAATGCCGCGCTCTTTCGAGGGGAATCATGACGCGAGCGGTTTCCGCTTTGCGGTGATCGCGAGCAGATTCAACGACGACATCGTCGAGGGGCTGCTCGCGGGAGCTCTCGATTGTCTGAAGCGTCACGGCGCTGCCGACGATGCAGTCTCGCTCTATCGCGTGCCGGGAGCGTTCGAGATTCCGACACTCGCGCGCGAGCTTGCCGGCTCGCGCAGTTTCGATGCGATCGTGACGATCGGATGTCTGCTTCGCGGAGACACGCCTCACTTCGACTTCATTTCCGCGCAGGTGACCAGCGAGTTGTCGCGCGTTTCGGTCGAGACGCAATTTCCCATAGCATTCGGTGTCATCACCTGCAACACCGTCGAGCAGGCGGAAGAGCGCTCATTGTCGGGAAGCGGAAATAAGGGATGGGAAGCGGCGCTCGCCGCAATCGAAATGGCGAGTCTGTGGCGTCAGATTCGCAACGGAGTCAGTTGAATGGGTGCCCGCCGTAAAGCGCGTGAGCTCGCGCTGCAGATGCTCTTCCAGCACGACATGTCCGGAAACGTTCCCGACATGATCATCACGACCTTCGAGGAGCTCCAGAAGTCGAAGCCGAACACGCGCGATTTTGCGACCAGGATCTTCCGCGGAACAGTCGACAACCTGACCAGCATCGACGAGATCATCGTCGCGCAGGCCGACAACTGGCGCCTCTCGCGGATGGCGGTCGTCGACCGCAACATCATCCGCATGTCGGTCTACGAGTTCCTTCACGAGTCAGGAACGCCGAAGCTCGTGATCATCGACGAAGCGATCGAGATCGCGAAGAAGTTCGGGACGCAGAAATCGTCGCAGTTCATCAACGGAATCCTCGACGGGATACTGAAACGGTACAATCTGCAGGGCGCGTAACGTGCCCGGGCAGATGAACTTAGAACGCAGAACGCAGAATGTAGAATTGAGAAAGGGCAGGGGCCTTTCTGCATTCTGCATTCTGCGTTCTGCGTTCTGCGTTCCCGGGGCCCGCGGTGAGAATCGATGAGCCTCCTTGGGCGCCTCGAAGACCTCTCCCTCACCGACATCGTCCAGATCGTTTTCCTCAGCCGCCGCACCGGCATTCTGGAGATCGTCAACAGCTCGGGGCGGCATACCGTGCTCTTCCGGCAGGGACTGATCGTCAACGCATCCTCTCCCGATCAGCCCGATCTCATTTCCTATCTCCACAAGCGCGGCCTTGCGCCCGCCGACACGGTGAAAGTCATCCGTGAGATGGAGGAGAGAGGAATCCCCTGTGGAAACGCCGTCGTCGAGATGAATCTGCTGACGATTCGTGACCTCGCAGATGCGGTGCGCGAACGGGTGCTCAGCGTCGTCACGCCGCTACTGACCGCGCGCGAAGGTGAGTTCAACTTTCTGCTCAGCGACTCGATGACGGCGGTCGATGTCGAGTACGAGCCCGACCTCCTGTTCAAGGAAGGGGGATTCTCGCCGCAGAAGATTCTCGGCGCCGCCGAGGGAGAGAAGCTCAAACCGCTGCAGGGACTCGAGGACTCGTTGAAAGCGGGGAAGGCCTTTCTGCGGGGCGACACGCCTCCCGTGAGGCCGGCGCTCGACCTCGGGCTGGGGGAAAAGCCCGCCGGCGAGGAGCCCGCCGCCCCGCCCGTTCCGATCTTTCCGCCCGAGAGCGATCGTCTCGAGGCGGGAGAGTCGACGCTTCCGGCCGGCACGATGGCGAGCCAGTTCAAGGTTGCCGGTGGTCTCTTCGAGGTCGAGTCGCCTGAGGCGGCGTATCGCAATGTCATTCTCTTTGAGCGCGATCCACTCGTGCGCGTGGCCGCCAGGCGCGCGTTCGGGAAGAAGGGCGTGAAGATCATCCAGTACGGAACGCTCGACGAAGTGCGGAACACAATGACGGACTTTTTCCGCGCGAACAGCTTCTTCATCACGTTCCTCGAGATCACGCATGACGAGTCGTCGGCGCGACTCCTTCAGCAGATGAAGCGGCGCAACCCGCGCCTGCCCGTCGTGATGATGGATAGTGAGCCCGATCTGAGGCGGCGGCACGATCTGCTGCACGCCGGCGCCGATCTCTATCTTACGAGGCCATCGCCGGCGCGGCTCCAGCCGGGACGCGCCGAGGAGGAGCTCTCGCTGTTCGCTGAAGAGCTCGTCCTTTTTGCGGAGCGGGCGTTCTCGCAATGGGAGCAGCTTGCTGGCGGTCTCGGCCCCGAGGCGGGCCGCCGCTTCTACGAGATGGCCGACAAGGAGAACGTTGATCGCAGTTTCGGCGTGCTGAAGCAATTGATCAACGAGCTCTCCGATCCGAACGACATCAATGAGGTGGCGTCGACGATCCTGCGGCTCTCGTCGCAGTATCTCGACCGCGGCGCGATCTTCGTCGTGGGCGAAAGCGCCTTCACCGCCCTCGGCGGATTTGGCGTCACCGGCGCGAACGACGACATGAACGCGCGCGTCCGGAATCTCAGCCTGCCACGCCGCGAGCCGTCGATCCTCGCGGATGTCGCGGCGAGCCGTGAGCCGCACCGCGGCAAGATGCGGCGCACGCCTGCCAATGTCCAGCTCATCGAGCGCCTCGGCGGGCTTCTGCCGACCGAGGTCGTTGCCCTTCCGATCATCCATTCCGGCGAGCCCGTTGGTATCCTGTACGGCGACAACGCGGAACACCGCGCTCCTATCGACAGCGTCGCAGGGCTCGAGATCTTCCTCTCGCAAGCCGGTTATGCCTTAGGCAACGCGGTGACGGCGTCCCAGAAAGCCAGGCCGGACGGGTCATGAAGATTCTCGTAGTGGAAGACTCCTCTTCGATGCGTGCGTATCTCATGACGATCATCGAAGGCGGAACCGAGTCGTATGACCTCGAGATCGTCGAGGCTGCGAGCGGATTCGAAGCGTTGAAAACGCTGCCTCACCACAAGTTCGATGCGATCCTCACCGACATCAACATGCCCGACATCAACGGGCTGGAGCTCGTCAGCTTCCTGAAGAATCATCCGGTGTATCGGGCGATCCCGATCATGGTCATCTCGACCGAGAGCACCGAAGAGGATCGCCGGCGCGCTGCGGCTCTTGGCGCGGAGGAGTATCTGATCAAGCCATTCGAGTCGTCGGAGCTGGTCGCGAAGCTTCGCAGAATCCTGCGGGTGGCATGAGCCGGGAAGACGATCGCGCCCGGAACGAATTCACGGGCGAGGCCGAGGAGCTGCTCGACACGCTCTCGCGCGACCTCGTCGACTTCGAGGCGCAGGGGAAGAACGTCCGCCCCGAGCTGGTGAACAAGATCTTCCGCGAAGTGCACTCGCTCAAAGGTCTCGCGGCGATGCTCGGCTTCGCCGAAATCTCCGAGCTTTCGCACAATCTCGAGGAGATGCTCGACCGGCTGCGGATGGGGAAGGTCGCGATCAACCGCAACCTCGTCGATCTGCTCTACGACTCGGTCGACTCTCTGAACCGGCTGCTGCTCTCGATCAACGATCCGTCGCTCGAAGGGCTCGTCGACCTGCAGGGGCTGACGAGCCGGATCCACCAGGTAGTCTCCGGCGGTCCCGACGTGAAGTCGGATGACGCGCTGAGCTCGCTCACGCTCGACGAGCACACGCTCAAGTCGCTGACCGAGTACGAAGAGCACCGGCTCATGGAGAACGTGCGAAGCGGAAAGATTCTGTTGTCAGTCGAAGTGACGTTCGACTTTTCCGACTTTGACGAGAGGCTGCGCGCGCTGACTGCCGCGCTGATCGAATCGGGCGAGGTGATCTCGACTCTGCCGGCGATCGACGCGACGGGGGGGAGCGGGATCTCCTTCCGCCTGTTGTATGGAACGACGCTCGACGAAGTGGCCGTTTCAGCGCTCGCGCCCGAGGCGAAGGTCGTGTCGCTGCGCGCAGCGAAACCATCGCCTGTGGCGGCGGCGAGTCCGCACGTCGAAGTCGAGACACCGCCTGGGGAGCCGATTACCGCCAGTCCGGACGATGAGGTTTCCCTCCGCTCGGTGTCGCAGACCGTGCGTGTCGACATCTCCCGTCTCGATCACGTGATGAACATCGTCGGCGAGCTGATCATCGAGAAGACGCATCTCGAGGCGATCGCGCGGTCGCTCGCAGGGCAGCGTCTCATCTCGCACGAGCTCGGAAAAATCTCGCGCAACCTCAACCGGAAGCTCAGCGACATGCAACGTTCCGTGATCGAGATCCGGCTGGTTCCAGTCGGACAGATTTACTCGAAGCTTTCGCGCACGGTGCGGAAAGCAGCGCGCGAGCTCGGAAAAGAGATCGAGCTCGTGCTGCGCGGCGAGGACACGGAGCTCGACAAGATGATGGTCGAGGATCTGAGCGATCCCTTGATGCACATCATCCGGAATGCGCTCGATCACGGGATCGAGCCCCCGAATCAACGCATCGCGGCAGGAAAGCCTGCGGTCGGGCGCATCACACTCAACGCGTATCCGCAGGGCAACTCGGTCGTGCTCGATGTGAAGGATGACGGGCGCGGGATCGATCCGGCGAGGATTCGCGAAGTGGCGCTCGAGCGCGGGCTCATCACCGGGGACGAGCCGGTCGACGACACGCGCGCGCACGAGCTCCTCTTTACGCCCGGCTTCTCGACCGCGAGCGTCGTCAGCGAGATCTCGGGCCGCGGCGTCGGCCTCGATGTCGTGAAGCGCAATATCCAGGAGCTGAAAGGCTCGATCGAGGTGATCTCGGTGCCTGGTGAAGGGACGACGTTCAGGATCATTCTGCCGATCACGCTCGCGATCATTCAGGCGCTGATCGTCGGTGCTTCCAGCGAGCAGTTCGCAATACCGCTGACGTCAGTCGACGAGTCGCTGCGCATTCTCGCGAGGGAGATCCGAAGGGTCGAGCGCCGTGAAGTCTTCACACTCCGCGATACGACGATCCCGCTGCTGCGCCTCTCTGACGCGTTCGGTCTGCCGGGCCGCGAAGCGGAAGGTCCCGACACGAAGTGGTTCGTCGTCGTGACGCGGTCGGGAGAGAAGACGGTCGGGCTGCTCGTTGACCGCCTCGTCCGCCAGCAGGAAATCGTGATCAAGTCGATCGGCCAGCGTCTCAAGTCCGTTCCCGGAATCGCCGGTGCCACCGAGATCGGCGACGGCGAAATCGTGCTCGTCGTCGACGCAGGATCGCTCATCGATGAGTTCGGGGGGAGGGCGCGGGAGGCGCGGGCGCTGGTGAAGTGACGAGTAACGCGTGACGAGTGACGCGTTTGGTCAACTCGTCACGCGTGACGCGTCACTCGTCACTTTTCAAGACGATGTTCGAAGACCACTTCGGCTTCACCACGAAACCTTTCGGCAAGACGCCTGACCCGGCGTTCCTGTACGAGAGCAACCAGCATCGTGAGGCGCTGGCGCGGCTGGAGTATGCGGTCGAGGAGAAGGAGCTGGCGCTGCTGACGGGCGATGTCGGCTCGGGGAAGACAACGCTCTCGCGCGCGCTGATCGACCGCATCGGCGACTCGCGTCCGGTCGTGCTGCTGATCAATCCGCGACTCAGTCCCGTGCAGCTTCTCCGATCGGTTGCGTCCGGCCTCGGATTCAGCGGCGCGCGGTTCCGCAACGAGCTGCTCGAGCAGATTCACTCGAAGCTCTACGAGCTGTACGAGCAGAAGCGCGAGCCGGTCGTCATCATCGACGAGGCTCAGCTCCTGCCTTCGAAGTCGACGTTCGACGAGATCCGCCTGCTCACGAACTTTCAACTCGACGATCAGAATCTCCTTTCGGTGATTCTCATCGGGCAGCCGGAGCTTCAGCGGCGGCTGCAGCGGCAGGCCTATTCGGCGCTGCGGCAGCGGATCGGTCTGCGGTACTCTCTCGGACCTTTGACCCTCGACGACACGCTCGCATACATCGAACATCGCGTGCGTGTGGCGGGGGGGAAGCGAAACCCCTTCTCGATGGATGCGATGCAAGAGATTCATGCGCTCAGCGGCGGAATCCCCCGGGTGATCAACACCCTCGCGACCACGGCGCTGCTCGACGCTTTCGGTGAGGATGCGTCGGAGGTCGACGTCGCGAGAATTGAATCCGCCGCGCGCGAGCACCAGCTGGAGACCTCGCATGGTTGATCTGGTGAAGATCCGCAGGAAGGCGAAGGAAAAGAAGGATGCGGAGGCGGTGATGGCTGCTGCCTCTGCGGAAACCGCGGCAGGCGAGGCGCCCGCCACGCGAACGGCGCATATCGACGTTCCGCATACCGCGATTGCAGTGAACGAGCCGCCGAAGCTTGCGCGGTTTCTCGAGACGGCCGGGGAGCGGCATGCAGCGGACTCGAAGAAAAAGAGCAAGGCATCCGAAGCGCAGCAGGAGCTCCTGACGTTCGCCATCGCGGGGGAGCAGTACGCGATCGGGATCGAGCGGGTCGTCGAGATCATCACGCCGCGCCCGATCACACGCGTCCCGAACGCCGGCGCGTCGCTCGTAGGAATCCTCTCGCTACGCGGCGCGATCGTGGCGCTGATCGACGTCCGTGGCCGTCTAGGCCATCCCTCAACGACCGCGACCACTGCCGAGACGCGCGTCATCGTCGTCGAGCACAACGACGAGAACGTCGGCTTTCTGGTCGATCGCGTCCTGCGCGTCGTCAAGGTCGCGGAAGAAACCGTCGAGCCGCAACCGATCGCGCATGCGAGTGAACAGGACATCAGCGTCCGCGGAGTGTTTCGCCACGGAACTGCGTTGACGATCCTGCTCGATTTGGAGAACCTGCTCTCGAATGGAACTGGTCTGTAAGCAATGTCAATCGAAGTTCAGGGCGGCGGTGAGTTTCCCGCTCGCCGCGCCGGTGCGCGTTGCGTGTCCGTCGTGTGGAAATCAGATGGTGCTGAAGCCGCGGGCGGCGGCTACCGAGCCCGGAGTCGCGAAACGCGGCGCCCGTCTTGCCGCGATCGCGGATGAGCCGCGCCCCTTTCGCGCATTTCTCGGCGAGCATCTCCGGCGCCTCGGGTTCGACGTCGAGTACTTCGATGCCGGTGAGTCGGCGCTCGACTTCGTCCGCCGCACCCGTGCCGATCTCGCGATCGTCAACGTCTATCTTCGGGGAAAACTCGGCGTTGAAGTCTCGGAAGAGATCAAAGCGGACAAGGACCTCGCGAAGACGCGCGTGATTCTCATCGGTGCGCTCTTCCGCGCGAACCGCTTTCGTGCGAATCCGACGAACCTCTACGGCGCGGACGAATACATCGAGGAGCAGATTCCTGAGAAGGAGTTCCGCCAGATCATCCGCCAGCTTTTCCCCGAGGTCGGTGACACGGCGGAGGTGCCGTTGGAGACGCGGGAGATCGACGAGGCGAGACGGCTCGCGCGGCTGATCCTGTCGGACATCATCATTTATCACGCTGCCGCGGTCGAGCAGGCGATCCGGAACAACAACTTTTTCGAAGTGCTGAAAGGTGAGATCGAAGAGGGGCGCAAATACTACGACTCGCGAGTTCCGCAGCGCGTGCGGCGCGACAGCGAGGTCTACACCGAGACGCTGCAGCAGTTCGTGCAGATGAAGCGCGAGGAGCTCGAGAAGCTCCAGACAGGCACATGACCGTCGATCCGCACATTGTCGAGCAGGCGCGCTCGTCGGATCCCGACGCGCGGCAGAAGGCCGCTCTCGCAGTCGCCCAGGCAGCGGGCGAGCGCGATCTCCCGCTCATGTTCGAGCTCCTCGGCGACCGCGACTGGCGCGTCCGCAAGACCATCGTCGACGGTCTCCTTCGCGACGGCACGCCGATCATCGTCGAGGGTCTGATCGATGCACTCGGCGATTCCGAGAACGCGGGCAAGCGCAATTCGTCGACCGAGGCCTTGATCCGCATCGGAGCACCGGCCCTGGACGCGATCGTTCGCCGGCTCCGCGACGAGGAGGACATCGATGTGCGCCTCTCGCTCATCAATCTCCTCGGCGATCTTCGCAGCCCGGCGGGATTTCAGATGCTCATCGAGTTGCTGCACGAGGAGCAGGAAATCAACCTCGCGTCGTCGATGGTGTCCTCGATCGGCAAATACCGCGATGCGGCCGCGCTGCCACATCTGATCCACATCCTTCAGCACCGCGAGGATCTGTGGCTCAAGTTCCATGTCATCGAAGCGCTCGGCGAGATCGGCGACCGCGCCGCGCTCCCCGCGATCCTGCCGCTCTACTCGGAAAAATCGCTTCGCAAGCCGGTGCTCGAGTCGGTCGGGAAGATCGCGGACGTCGGCACAGTCGGGTTTCTGCTCAAGATCATCGCCGAAGACGGGAAGCTGAATCTCACCGCGCTGCGCGCGCTCGTACGGATCGCAGAGGCGCCGAAGCCACGCGTTGTCGAGCAGGCGGAGCGGGAGCTGATTCAGCGGAAGTTCCGCGAGTCCTTTCCACGCGAGAAAGTCGCCCCGCTCGTCGAGCATCTCAGTACGACTCCGAAGCGCGACGTCAAAGCCTTCATCCTCAAGTTTCTCGGATGGTCCGCCGATTCGCGCGCGCTTCCGATCCTGATTCAACACCTCGAGCAGCCTGATACCGCGGAAGTCGCGGCGCGCGCGCTCATCGACTTCGGCATGACGGCGATGCCCGCAGTGCTCGAAGCGCTGGGACACGCCGAAGAGGACGACATCGTGGCGCTGCTGCTCCGCGTGGTGAACGCAATCGGCGGCCGCGAGTCGATCCCCAGCATCCTGCCGTTCCTCGATCACGACAACCCGATGATCCGCAGGCTGGTGATCGAGACCCTCGGCGAGCGGCCCGACGCCGGATCGGTCGACTACCTGCTCGCGAAGCTCGAAGACCCCGACGCGGCTTCGCAACAGGCGGCGATGACGGCCATCTCGAAGGTAGTCAACGCGTTGCCGGCGACCAAGAGCGACCTCCTCGCGAAGATCCGGCATCTCCTCCAGTCGCCCTCGACCCCACTCAAGCTCAACTCCTTGTCGGTGTACGTGGCGGTTCAGGGAGAGGGATTTCCCGACGAGCTGCTCCTCGCCTCGAAGCACAGCGATCCGGTGATCCGGCAGAAGGCGATCTCGCTCATGGGGAAATTCGGCGAGGAGCGTTTCGCCGATCAGATCGTCCTCTCGCTGGCCGATGAGTCAGCGGCGGTGCGGCTCGCCGCGATCAATGCGATGGTGCATCTGCGCCCGGAGCGGGGCCTCGAGCCTCTCATCAGCTCGCTCGAAGACGATGACATCTGGATTCGGACGGCGGCGGCGCAGGCGCTCGGCGAGTATCGGCGCACGGCGGCGCTCGATCCGCTGATCAAACATCTCGAAGGCGGGCTCGCACCGGTGCGGATCGCAATCATCGAGGCGCTGGGAAAGTCGAGCGATCCGAGAGTCAAGCCTGTCTTGTTCCGTTGCTTCCGCGAGCAGGATCTCGAGGTTCGCCGCGCCGCAATGCTCGCGCTCGCGGGGGCGGAAGGCAACGACGTCTACGACGCGCTCCTCGGAGCGAT
>JAENWF010000145.1 GCA_016650215.1 Thermoanaerobaculia bacterium | reverse complement strand
CGATGTCGTAGCTCATCGTGTCGAACAGCAGCGCGGCGACGATACGGCCCGACGAGATCGAGCCTCCCGGATGACCCGACATCGGCGCGTAGTTGTAGAGCATCGCGCAGAGAGTTCGATACGCGGCGTCGAACTGCTCGAACGCCTGCAGCTCTTCGGCGGCAAGCGGATTGGAATCGTGCGTCTGTTCCAGCCAGACACCGCGGCGGGGACCGAACCGAACAGTCATGCGAAACTCCTCTGATCGACGAAGCGGCGGAATCCATCGCGGTCCTTCGCGGCCACTCCGATCCGGCGCACCGCTTCGCGAAGCGAGTCGAGCGCGGTCGCGATCGAGATGCGAAGGTAGTGCTGACCCTCGCTGCCGATCGTGCCGAACGACCGGCGGTCGAGCGTGGCAACCTGGTACTCGTGGAGAAGGAAAAGCTGGAAGAGTGTCGCCGGTGGCGTCTTCTCCCGCGCCGCCGCGGGAAGGCTGGCGTGAGCATCGAACGCGCCGATCGATCGGCAGACACCTTCGATGTTGGGGAAGACGTAGAACGCGCCGCCCGGAAGGCGGCATCTGATCCCTTCGATCGCATTCAGCCCTGCGACGACGACATCGCGCCGCTCGGTGAATGCGGCGACCATCTTCGCGATCTCGAGCCGGCTCTGCGGCGACTCGATCGCGACCCGTGCGCCATGCTGGTTGTACGCGGGGACGCATGAGAAGTAGTTGATGTTGAGGTTGCGGAAGACAACCGCTTCTTCGGCCGTCGGGAAGACTGCCCATCCGACGCGGCCGCCTGTCCACGAGTACGACTTCGAGACGCCGGAGACGATGATCGTCCGCTCCGCCATCCCAGGCATCGATGCGATCGACTGATGCGTCGCACCGTCGAAGAGGATGTCCTCGTAAACCTCATCCGAGTAGACTCGCGCGTCCTCCGGCGCTTCGTAGCGGATCACGCCGGCAATCTCCTGGAGTTGTTCGCGCGTTGCGACCCCGCCGGTCGGATTTGACGGGAAGTTCAGGTAGATCAGCTTCGTCCGGTTGGTCAGAAGCTCTTCGAGGTCACTTGGCCTGAACGTGAATCCGTTCTCCTCGCGAAGATGCAGTGGCGCGGGAACCGCCTCGACATAGCGCGTGAACGACTCATAGATCGGAAAGCCGGGACTCGGATAGATCACCTGATCGCCTGCGTCGCAGTAGACCTCCTGCGCGAATCCGATCGGCGGTTTCGCACCGGGGAACACGACCACGCGGTCGGGCGTGATCTTCAGCCCGCGCCGGTGGCCCACGCTCTTCGCGATCGCTGCTCGCAATGGCGCGATTCCCTGCGGATCGCAGTAGTGTGTCTGATCCAGATCGATCTGGCGCTTCACCTCTTCGGCGATGTGCGCGGGAAGCGGAAAGTCGGGTTCCCCGATGTTGCAGCGGATCACTGGCGTGCCGCGGCTCTCGACCTCTTGAATGGCGGGAGCTATGCGGAACGCGTTCTCGGTCCCGAGTAACGCGACACGACGTGCGAATGCTGGTGCGTAGACCGCCTCTTGCAGCAACGGCATGTTTGGATTCCTCCGGTGATCTCGATTCTTGCAGCCGCGACCGAGTGCGGCGATGGGAGGCCTCACATGGCCGTGTGATCGTCCTCACGCGGGTGAACGTTTTGTTGCAGGCTGCAGCGCTGCTCCACACTGCAGGCCCGGCGCGAAAGTGGACACACCCGCGCACTCGCGTGCGTCAGGTCACCGCTCGACGTCTATTGGGAGAGCGTCCGCATGTCGAGACCGACGTCGACTTTGCCGCCGATCTCTTTCCACTTTTCAAAACCGCCCAGGAGCGCCGAGACGTTGGTGATGCCGTTCCGCTGCATGATGAGCGCCGCACCGGCGCTCGATTCTTCAGCGGGTCACGTACAGTACGTGACGATCGGCTTGCCTTTCGGAATGAAGGCGATCTGCGACTCGACGCTCGCGAAGGCGATGTGGAGTGCGCCCGGAATGTGGCCGATCTGATAGGACGCGGAGTCGCGAACGTCGATGACTGTCACTTCGCCGCGGTCGAACTTTGCTTTCAGGTCCGCGACCGCGATGCGGGAAACGCCCTCGTTCGCTGTGTGAGCAGGCTCGGTCGAAGCAGGCGCGCTGGTCGCGGACGCCGGCGCCCCGGGGACCGGGCTCTGCGCGACAGAGGTCTCCGGCAGCGGCGCCGGAGTCGGCTCGACCGTGCGGGTCAGAGCCCATCCAACGAGCGCGACGATCAGAATGACCCCTGCAACCATCACAGCCATGGCCGCGCGAGGAGTGGAGGATGGTTGGATTGGTTGCTTACTCGTCATGAGCGCAACGTACACGGACCCGGCGAGCGGCGCAACTGGTTGTCGGTCTCACGCTGCGCCGAGAGGGCGCTTTACCGAAAGCGCAGAATATGCTTCACCGGTTATACAGTTATACAGTTCGGCGCCTGACGGCACCAAGGAGCTCTCATGTTCACAGTCACATTCCCCGGCGGTGTCGCAGTCGATGCAGCGTTCAAAGGCAACAGCGTCCGCACGGATCAGCCGGCGCCGCTCGGCGGAAACACGGCAATGTCGCCCTTCGACCTCTTTCTCGCTTCGATCGCGACCTGCATGGGCTTCTACGCGCTCCGCTTCTGCCAGGAGCGCGAACTGCCGACCGTCGGGCTCGCGCTGACGCTGATGCCCGTACGCAATCCGGAAACGAAACGTCTCGACACGATCCGGGTCGAGCTGCAGGCCCCGGACGGCTTCCCGGACAAGTACAGACAGGCCATTCACCGCGCGATGGATCACTGCGCCGTCAAACGGGTCCTCCTCGATCCTCCGCAGTTCGAGATCGAGGTAAAAGTGCATCAAACATCGACGGCCGTATGATCAACAACCGCGGGTGATACACGACACATCAGCACGCGACGTTCGTCGCTGAGCTGCATGGTCCGCGGTCATATGTTTTTTCTGGAGGTTTTTACTATGACTGCTACGCTCGAGCTCGAGAAGTCTAAATCCACCACCGCGCGCGCGACCATGCGCGCCACCATCTTCCGCGGCGTGAATGACATCCGCGTCGAAGAGGTCCTTCGCCCCGTTCCCTCCGCCGGTGAGGCTCTGATCCGCGTCACCATGACGACGATCTGCGGGACGGACGTGCACATTGTCAAAGGTGAGTACCCGGTCCGCGAAGGTCTCATCATCGGACACGAGCCGGTCGGCGTCATCGAGGAGATCGGCCCGGGCGTCACCGGATACACGAAGGGCGACCGCGTGCTCATCGGCGCGATCACTCCATGCGGCCAGTGCCGCGCGTGTCTGTCGGGACATCTCTCGCAGTGCGGCCGCGACAAGGACTACGAGGCCCTCGGCGGATGGCGTTTCGGTAACACGATCAACGGCGCACAGGCCGAGTATCTGATCGTGCCCAACGCGCAGGCAAACATGGCAAAGATTCCGGACGATCTCGCCGACGATCAGGTCCTGCTGCTCACGGACATCGCATCGACCGGCATCAGTGGCGCCGAATCGGGAAAGGTGACACTCGGCGATCAGGTCGCCGTCTTCGCCCTCGGCCCAATCGGCCTTTGTGCCGCGATCGGCGCGCGCCTCCTCGGCGCCGCACGCGTGATCGGCGTCGACGGCGATGATGCGCGCATCGCGTTCGCAAAACGGATGGGCGTCGACATCGTGCTCGACTACCGCAAGGTCGACGTCGTCGCGGAGATCCGGCGCATCACCGGCTCGGGTGCCGATGTCGCCATTGAAGCGCTCGGAACGCAGCCGACCTTCGAGAACGCACTTCGCTCGCTGCGTCCCGGCGGCACGCTCTCGAGCCTCGGTGTCTATTCGGGCAAGCTCGCGATCCCGTACGAGGCATTCGGCGCGGGCCTCGCGGACTACAACATCGTCACGACGCTCTGCCCGGGAGGTAAAGAGCGGATGACGCGGCTCATGGCGATGGTCCGCAGCGGCCGGCTCGATCTTCGTCCGTTGATCACGCACCGCTTCAAGCTGAGCGAGATCAAGCAGGCATATAAGCTTTTCAGCGAGCGGGCTGACGGCGTGATGAAAGTCGCGATTACGCCGTAGTCACTTCAGATCGGCGGGAGGGGCGTCGCGCCGCGGCGCTCCTCCGCCACATCGATCTCGATCACCCCACAGAGCGCGGTGACCGTGTCGATCAGATGGAAGATCTCGAACGGCTTGCTGAGAACGGCCCTGACTACGTGCGCGTCGAGATCGGCCGTCTTGTTCGGGCCGGCGGCCGTGACGACTACCACCGGCGTCCGGATGCCCTTCTCACGCAGGTGCGCGATCACCGCGAATCCATCCGCGCGCGGCATCATCAGATCGAGGAGCACCATCGCATACGCGCGCTCACCCAACATCCGGATCGCCTCTTCCCCATTCACCGCGAACTCGCAGACCACCCCATGCCGCTTCAATACCGTGGCAAGCAATCCACGGATCATTTCGTCGTCATCGACAACCAGGACGGAGCGGTGGGGCATGGCTTCCGGGCATTCTACTCTTGAGCTGTGTCAGTCATGAGTGCTGAGGACTTCGCGTCAGCGGCGACCGATTCCGCGGTGGAGTTCCGTTGCGAGGCGCGCGTGCTGTGTGAGCCGCTGCCCGACGCTCGTGCAGACCGCGTCGCAGAGCTCGAAGACACTCGGGTCTTCGATAAAGCAGTACACGAGATTGCCATCCTGGCGCCGGCCGATGAAGCCTGCTTCCTGGAGGATGCGGAGGTGTTTGCTGACGTTCGGCTGCGTGGACCCGATTGCCGCGACCAGTTCCGAGACCGTGAGCTCCCCGCCCTGCAGCTCCTGAAGAAGCCGGATGCGCAGCGGCTCGCCGAGGATGCGAAAACGCGCGGCAACCATCTCGATCGCCTGAGGCGAGAGCGGTTCGTGTTTCCGTTTCCGTGAGCTCACGCCGCTCATCATAGCGCCGAATACACAGCGTCCCGTGATGGCCACGCTCGCTTTCAAACGTCCGGCGGCGATGGAATGCTTTTCACAGCAGCGCGCGTTGATAACATAGCTACGTGGTCATATAGTTTTAGGCGCAAGGAGACAAACATGAACATTGAACGGTACCTCCGGCTCATCGCAGGCTTCTTCGTACTCATCTCGGCCGCACTCG
The DNA here is from genome assembly GCA_016650215.1 of Thermoanaerobaculia bacterium. Taxonomy (GTDB): domain Bacteria; phylum Acidobacteriota; class Thermoanaerobaculia; order Gp7-AA8; family Gp7-AA8; genus JAENWF01. Next base: position 3,902 of record JAENWF010000145.1, on the reverse strand, counting down.
GCTTTGCAGTCAGCCCGTGGTTCCTCCTCTTCACCGCATTCGTCGGCCTGAACCTCATGCAGTCGGCCTTCACCAACTGGTGCCCGATGATCTCGCTGCTCCGCAGACTCGGCGTTTCCGACGGCGCGGCCGGGAGGACGGGAATGGCTCTATGACAGCCGTCGTTCGCGCCGCGGCCCTCGCCTGCGCCTTGATCGCACAGACCGCGGCCGCGGAGGAGATCACGCTTCGGGAAGCTGTTGCCGAAGCGCTCTCGCGTCACCCGTCACTCGTTGCCGCAAACGCCACACGCGATGAGGCCGCCGGTCGACTCGCCGAGGCGCACGCCGGATGGTTCCCCCGCGCGGAGGCCGCAGCGGTCTCCACGCGTAGCAACAATCCTGTATTCGTGTTCGGATCGCTCCTCGAACAGGGACGATTCGCGCAGCAGCATTTCGATCCCGCGTTTCTTAACGACCCTGCCGCGCTGCGGAATGACCGGCTCTCGGTCACGATCCGTTACGCGCTGTTCGACCAGTTTCGCCGCCTCGACTCGATGCTTCAGGCTCGCAACGGAGTGGAGCAGGCGTCCGGCGGCGTGGACGAGGCGAGCCAGCGCCTCCGCCTCGACGTGATGAGCCGTTTCTTCGCCCTCGGGCTTGCGCACGAGCGACTCGAGGTCACGCGCGAGTCGGTGAAGGCGTCGGAGGCGCAGGCGGCCGCGATTCGCGAGAAACTCGCGGAGGGTCTCGTCGTCGAGTCGGACCTTCTGTCGACAGAGGTACAACTCGCCGCGGATCGCCAGCAGACAATCGCGGCTGAGGGAGATCTTGCGATTGCGCGCGCCGCCCTCGCAATCGCGCTTCAACGCCCGATCTCAGCGGATCTCTCTACCGCATCATCGACGCTCGAAAGCGAGCTCCCGGAGATCGAGCTCGAGAGCGCGATCGCGCGCGGACTCGAGCGGCGCGGCGAGATGCGTGGCGCCCGGCTCTCGCGGTCGAACGCCGATCTTCAGATTCGCACGGCGCGTGGCGCGCTGCTTCCACGTCTCGATCTCTACGCGAACTGGGGCGCCAGCGGTTCGACCTTCCGTCACCGCAACTCCGACACGACCGCAGGCGCGGTCATGAGCATCGATGTATTCGACGGCGGCAAGTTCGCACGCGTCACGCAGGCACGCGCAGCCGCCGCGGCAGCGCACGCTGCAACCGATCTCACCCGCGACCGCATCAAGATGGAAATCATCGCCGCTTATCACCACACCCACTCCGCACGCGAGCGCGTCGCGGTCGCGGCACGGGCATCCGAGCAGGCGGGCGCCGCCGCGGAAATGATTCACGACCGCTACGAGAACGGTCTTACGACCATCACTGAGCATCTCCGCGCACAGGCTGCCCTGCTCCGCGCGCGTCTCGATCTTCTGGCCGCCCGATACGACTACTTCACCGGCTACGCCGAATTGCTTCGATCCACCGGAGGACTCAATGATGTCGATCTCTTTTCGTAGCGCATTGGCGGCCGCTGCCGCGATCGCGATCGCGGCCTGCGGCGATCCCGATAAGCCCGCGGCACCTCAGGTGATCAGCGCCGCGGTCGAAACGGTCACGACAACCGATCTCCCGGAGACCCGTTTCGCCGCCGGTACGGTCCGCGCCGCGACGGTCGCCCCGCTTGCAGCTCGGGTGATGGGAAACGTTACGCGCGTCTTCGTATCGGCAGGCGACCGGGTGCACGCGGGACAGATTCTCGCGGAGATCGATGACCGTGACGCCCGGGCGCAAACCGTACGCGCCCGAGCGGGAGCAGCCGAGGTCGAGCAGGCTATCGGAGGCGCCAGCTCGGCGATCACGGCGGCCGAGGCGCAAGCGCGCGTGGCCGAATCGACATTCCAGCGATACAGCAGGCTGCGCGAGCGCGGCTCAGTGAGCGCGCAGGAGTTCGACGAGGCCCAGGCGCGGCATCGCGCGGCGCAGGCCGAACTCGACCGCGCGCGCCGCGGGCGCGATCAGCTTCTCGCGCAACGCGATGACGCGCGGGGCGCGAACGTGCAGGCCGCAACCGGTCTCGATTACACACGCGTGCGCGCTCCGATCAGCGGTGTCGTCAGCGCGAGGTTCGTCGATCCGGGCGCGCAGGCCGCACCCGGCATGACGCTCTTCACCATCGATGGCGGCGATCACTATCGCGTCGAGTCCACCGTCGACGAGCATGACTCGGTCCGCCCGGGCGATGCCGCCATTGTCGAAATCGCCGGTGAGCGGATCGAGGCTCGTGTCACACAAGTCGTCGCATCTGTCGATGCAGCGACCCGCTCGTCGCTCGTCAGAATCGACCTGCCCAGCCGCGCAGGACTGCGGTCGGGAGCGTTCGCACGGGTCTCATTGACCACAGGTACCCGCCGCGGCGTTTCTGTTCCCGCAAGCGCCATCGCGCGCCGCGGACAACTGGAGACTCTCTTCGTGGTGGACGCGGCGGGCATCGCGCGTTTGCGGCTCGTAACCCTCGGCGATACAGCCGGAAAGCGGGTCGAAGTGATCTCGGGGCTCACCGCGGGAGAGCGGGTCGTCGTCGGGAAGGCGCAGGGCCTCCGTGACGGCGTGAGAATCGACGGAAGCCGCGCATGACGAAAAAAGGTGGCATCGCGGGCCGGCTCGCGGCCTATTTCATCGACTCGAAGCTGACGCCGCTTTTCATCGCGGTCTCCATTCTGGCCGGCGCGGGTGCCGTCTTCCTTCTTCCGCGCGAAGAGGAACCGCAGATCATCGTCCCGATGATCGATGTCTTCGTGCAGATGCCGGGCGCATCGCCGCGCGAGGTCGCATCGCGCGTGACCAAGCCGATGGAGAAGCTGCTCTGGGAGATCCCGGGCGTCGAATACATCTACTCGACCTCCTCAAGCGGCACGTCGATGACCGTCGTCCGCTTTCGCGTGGGAACGAAGGAAGAGGATGCGATCGTCCGCCTGAACACCAAGCTTCACGCGAACACAGACCTCATCCCGGCGGGCGCGTCTCCCCCGCTCGTCAAGCCGCGGTCGATCGATGACGTGCCGATTCTCGCGATCACGCTGTCGAGCGAACGCTACGATCACTTCACGCTCCGCCGTCTCGCCGCACACCTGCGCAACGAGATCAAACAGGTGACCGACGTCTCGGAGGTCACGCTGATCGGGGGTACTCGGCGGGAACTACGCGTCACACTCGATCCGGCGCGCGTCGCCGCGCATCGCCTTACACCGGCGTCGATCGCGGCCGCGCTCCAGCAGGCGAACCAGCAGACCGATAGCGGGAGCTTCTCCGCCGCGGACCGCGAGATCGTGGTCCGCACCGGCGGCTTCATCGCGAATGCAGAGGATGCGGGGCGGATCGTCGTCAGTGCGAATCCCTCACCTGTTTATCTTCGAGATGTCGCGACGATCGCCGATGGCCCGGAAGAGCCTTCAGACTACGTTTTCGCGGGCGGGCACGAGTCGATCTCCCCGGCGGTCACGATCGCCGTCGCGAAACGGAAGGCAACGAACGCGACGAATCTGGCGGACTTGGTTCTCGCGCGCGTGGACGAGCTGAAGGGAATCGCCATTCCGTCGGATGTCACCGTTACTGTCTCGCGCAACTACGGTGAGACGGCAGCGGAGAAATCGAACGAGCTTCTCTTTCATATGCTGCTCGCGATCGTTTCCGTCGTAATTCTGATCGCGCTGACGTTGGGATGGCGGGAGTCAGGCATCGTCGCGATCGCCATCCCGGTCACGCTCGCGCTCACGCTCGCGGTCTTCTACCTCCTCGGCTACACCCTGAATCGCGTGACGCTGTTCGCGCTGATCTTCTCGATCGGAATCCTCGTCGATGACGCGATCGTGGTCGTCGAGAACATTGTCCGCCACAACCGGCTGCCGCAGAACCGCCACCGGTCGCTCCGTG